>DASQKY010000020.1 GCA_035630295.1 Acidimicrobiales bacterium
CCTCGACGGGCACACCGCCAGCCTGATCCTCGTCGCCGCCCGCACGCCGAAGGGCGTCAGCCTGTTCGCTGTCGACGGCGACGCCTCCGGACTCACCCGCACCGCGCTGCAGACGATGGACCAGACCCGCAAGCAGGCCAAGGTCGAGTTCTCCAACACCCCGGCTCGCCTCATCGGCACCGAGGGCGAGGGCGGCAGCGCACTGGGCAAGACCCTCGATCTGGCCGCCGTCGCCCTCGCGGCCGAGCAGGTCGGCGGGGCCCAGAAGTGCCTGGAGATGGCGGTCGAGTACGCCAAGGTCCGCGTCCAGTTCGGTCGGCCCATCGGCTCCTTCCAGGCCATCAAGCACAAGTGCGCGGACATGCTGCTCGAGGTCGAGTCGGCCAAGTCGGCCGCCTACTACGCGGGCTGGGCCGCAGCCGAGGACAGCGACGAGCTGCCCGTCGTGGCCTCCCTGGCCAAGGCCTACTGCAGCGACGCCTACTTCCATGCCGCGGCTGAGAACATCCAGATCCACGGCGGCATCGGCTTCACCTGGGAGCACCCGGCCCACCTGTACTTCAAGCGGGCCAAGTCGACCGAGCTGCTCTTCGGCGACCCCACCTACCACCGGGAGCTGCTGGCCCAGCGCATCGGCCTGTAGCCGCCGGGCCCCGGCCCGTCCCTCGATCGACGCCCCGGTCCACCCCGGGGCGTCGTCGCGCCGGGCCGGCGCGACGTCGGTCAGCGGCGCACCGTGAGGTGGACCACGGACCGGTGGGTGCCGTCGCCGCCCAGCACCGACACCCGCCCGTCGCCGGAGGTGAAGGGTGCCCCCACCCGGATGGCCCGCAGGGCCGGGTGGCGGGCCTCGGTCCAGGTGCGGCCGCCGTCGACCGAGGCCAGGAGCTGGGCCCGGCGGCGGCTGACGCACTCGTAGACGGCCACCAGCAGCGGCCCGGCGGTGGCCAGGGGGCTGAGGCGGGCCGACGCCTCGTAGGACGGGCAGTCCTGGCCCAGGTCGGCCACCTCCCAGGTGCGGCCCTCGTCGGTCGAGCGCAGGACGTAGGGCAGGTAGCGGTCGTAGTCCTCGGCGGTCGAGGTGGTGGCCACCAGGTCGCCGGTGGGCAGGCGGTGGAGGTCGGAGGGGGCGTTGAGCGTCGTCCCCGTGCCGTCCCGGTCCCGCACCCCGGGCAGGGGGGCGGATCGACGCCAGGTGGTGCCGGCGTCGGTGCTGGACAGCATCGCCGTCTCCACCGGGTCGGAGTAGCTGTTGGAGGTGGTGACCACGACCACCCCGCCGTCGGACAGCAGGTCGACGATCCGGTGTCCGGGCGCCGTGGGGACGTCGATCGGCTCCCACGTCCGCCCGGCGTCGTCGGAGGCGACGATGCCGTCTCCGGTGGGGGCCAGCAGGCGCCCGCCGACGAGCACCAGGGCCGCCGCCCCGCCTCCCTCCGGCCCCCCCGGTCCCCCGTCGCCCGGGAGGGTACGGACCCAGGTGCGGCCCCGGTCGGTGGAGGTCCAGGTGGCCGGCCGGGCCACCGGGGACCCGTCGACCTGGACGTCCCCGAGGGCCACCAGCCGATCGTCGAGGGCCACCACCTCGCGCACCGTCCCCCCGACGGCGCCGTCGGCCACTCCGGCCCCGGCGGTGAAGGTGGCGCCGTCGTCGTCGGAGACCCAGAGCACCGGCTGCGGGGGAGCCAGGGTGGTGGACACGCCGCCGGCCAGGATGCCGAGGCCGTCGACCTCGTGGAGCGACCAGGTGGACAGATCCCCGGGGTCGGCGTCCGGGGTCCGGGGCACGGTCCAGGTCCGCCCGTCGTCGGTGGAGCGGAGCAGCGGGTCGGCCCGCCCCGGGGCCACCGCCCCGTCGCCCACCGCCACCAGGGCCCCGTCCAGCACCAGGACGGGCAGCACGGATGCGTGGGTGGACAGGCGGGCGCCACCGGCCGGCACCACCTCGACCTCGACCCGAGGCGCGGCCCCGGTGGTGGTCGATGCCGGGCCACCGTCCTCGTCGCCGCGGGACGAACAGGCTCCGACGGTGGTCGCCACCAGAGCCAGGGCCACCACAGCCCGGGCCCCCCGTCGGCCGCCGGCCGGGGTGCGTCGTCCCACCGCGTGACCCTAGGGCGAGCCGCTCCGGTGCCGGTGCCGGGCCGGTCGCTTGGCATCATGCCGGGGTGCTGGTCGTGATCCTGGTGGGCTTGGCCGTGGTGCTGGTGGTGGCCATCGCCCTCTACGCCGTGGGGCGCGAGGTGGTGCTGCTGGAGGACCGGGCCCGGCCCGCGGTGTTCGAGCTGGAGGAGGCCATCGCCTTCATCGCCGAACGCCTGCCCGACGAGGTCACGGCCCGGGTCAGCCACGACGACGTGCGCTGGGTGCTGCGCACCGACGCCGAGGTGCTGGAGGAGTCCACCGCCGAGGAGGTGGCCCGGGGCCACGACGACGAGGTGCTCGACCAGGACGGCGCCGTGGGCCGGGTGCTGGCCCGGGTGACCGAGGCCCGGCCCGACCTGGCCGACGAGGACGTGGTGGCCATCCTGGACGCCCGCCTGGCCTACCTGGAGGCCATCGGCGCCATCGGCCGCCCCGCCGACTGACCGTCCCCGGGACCGCACCGCCTCGAACCTTGGACCGGTGACGACCGATGTGGCGGTTTCCGGTCCAACGTCCGGGGGTCAGCGGAAGGTGGAGAACCGGCTCTCGGCCGGTGCCGTGTCGCCGGGCAGGGGGGCCAGGCAGCCCCGGCGGCGCAGCTCGGGCAGCAGGCCCTCGCCGCACCAGTAGGCCTCCTCCAGGTGGGGGTAGCC
This sequence comes from Acidimicrobiales bacterium, assembly GCA_035630295.1. Lineage (NCBI taxonomy): Bacteria > Bacillati > Actinomycetota > Acidimicrobiia > Acidimicrobiales > Acidimicrobiales bacterium. The sequence goes on from DASQKY010000020.1 coordinate 2,799, forward strand.
GGAGAGGATGAACTCCTCGAAGCCCAGCGCCGCGTACTCCTCGATGCGGTCGGCCACCTCGGTGTGGCTGCCCACCAGGGTGGTGCCGGCCCCGCCCCGGACCAGGCCCACCCCGGCCCACAGGTTGGGGTGGATCTCCAGGCCCCGCACGTCGGTGGGGTCGAGGTCGCGGTGGAGCTCGGCCATGCGGCGCTGGCCCTCCGAGGCGGTGGCGGCGAAGTCGGCCCGGGCCGCGGCGACCTGCTCGGGCTTCACCCCGGCCAGCAGCTGCTCGGCCGCGGCCCAGGCCGCTTCCGCCGTGGGCCGGGTGATGACGTGGAAGCGGATGCCGTAGCGGAGGGTCCGGCCGACATCCGCGGCCTTCTGGCGCATGCGGTCGACCCGCTCGGCCACCATGGCCGTGGGCTCGCCCCAGGCCAGGTACACGTCGCTCCAGCGGGCGGCCACCTCCTCGGCCGGCGGCGAGGCGCCCCCGAAGTACACCGGGGGCGGGGGCTCCGGCCGGGCCCGGGTGGTGGCCGCCGTGACGTCGTAGAACTCGCCCCGGAAATCGAAGGGCTCCTCGCCCCAGGCGGCCCGCATCACCTGCAGGAACTCGGCGGCCCGGGCGTAGCGGGTGGCCTTGTCGATGGGGGGGCCGAACCGGGCCGACTCGGCGTCCTCGGCTCCGATGACGATGTTGAGGCGCAGGCGCCCGCCCGACATCCGCTGGTAGGTGGAGGCCATCTGGGCGGCCAGGGTGGGGGAGAGGAGGCCGGGCCGGAAGGCGACCAGGAAGGCCAACCGCTCGGTCAGCGGGATCAGGGGGGCGGTGGCGATCCAGGCGTCCTCGCAGGCGGTGCCGCAGGGGGTGAGGGCGGCCTCGAAGCCCAGGCGGTCGGCGGCCCGGGCCACCTGGGCCAGGTAGGGGACGTCCGGTTCCCGCCGGTGCGTGTCGGGCCCGCTGGTGGCGACGTCGCGCGAGTCGCCCCCGGTGGGCAGGAACCAGTGGATCGAGAGCATGGCTCCGATTCTGCCCCCTGCCGGTGGGGATGTCCGAACGCCCCCACGGCCCGGGGACGGGCGCGGTGCCGGGGTTCCGGGACCGGCCCGGCTCCGGCGTAAGGTCCGGCCATGGAGCGGCCGACGCGTTTCGAGCACAACCGGTGGGTGGGCGACAAGCGCAACCAGCGGGTCCACGACCTCGACCACTGCGACGAGGAGGCCGTGGAGGAGCTCATGGCCGCCGGCACCTACCTGGCCTTCGGGCCCGACACCCTGGCCGAGGCCCGCAACCGCGGCTACCGGCCCTGTCGCTGCCCGGGCGCCCGGGCCGCCCTGCGGGCCGAGGCCGACGTCGACGTCGACGCCGACGTCGGCGCCTGACCGCCGGCCGGGCCTGCCGTGCCGGTCGAGGAGCACCCGGTCCGCTCCGGCTCGCTGTCCCTGGTGGGCCACCTGGCCCGGCCCCGGGGCCGGACCTCGGCCGGGCGCCCCGGCCTGGTGCTGACCCACGGGCTGCCCCCGGCCACCGCCGGCGGCGCCGATGCCGGCAAGGACCTGCCCGAGCTGGCCGACCGCATCGCCTCCACCCTGAGCTGGGTGGTGCTGGCCCTGCGCCTCCGGGGCGCCGGGGGCTCGGAGGGTGACTTCTCGCTGGGGGGTTGGTACCAGGACGTGCACGCCGGCCTGGAGGAGCTGCGGGCCGTGCCCGACGTGCAGCGGACGTGGCTGGCCGGCTTCGGCACCGGCGGGGGGCTGGCCATCTGCGCCGGCGCCGCCGACCCGGGGGTGATGGGGGTGGCGGCCCTGGCCGCCCCGGCCGACTTCGACGACTGGGCCAGCCACCCCCGCCGCCTCCTGCAGCACACCCGCGAGATCGGGGTCATCTCCACCCCCGGCTTCCCGCCCCAGCCCGAGCAGTGGGCCCGGGAGCTCCGGGAGCGGCGGCCGGTGGACGTGGTCGACCGGCTGGCCCCCCGGCCGCTGCTGCTGGTGCACGGCGGGGAGGACGAGGCCGTGCCCCAGTTCGACGCTCGGGTCCTGGCCGACGCCCACGGCTCGGCCGAGCTGCGGCTCATCGACGGGGCCGGCCACCAGCTCCGCCACGACCCGCGGGCCGTGGCCGTGCTGCTGGGCTGGCTGGACCGCCAGGCCAACGCCTGAGCGGTCAGGTCACCGGTCGGTGACCGCCTCGAGCAGGCCCTCGGTCAGCTCGGTCTGGCTGAACGGGGTCTCCGGGTCCGGGGGGCCGCCCATGCGGGTGGCCACGATGCCCTCGGAGGGGATCACGGCGACGATCTGGTCGAACAGCCCGAGGGCCCAGAAGACGTCGTCGGGGACGCCGGGGACCATCTGGTCGTCGGGCCGGGCGCCGTCGGGGGCTCCGGTGGTGGCCACGTCGGGGTCGGCCAGCTGGCCCCGCCGGTTGAGCCACCACAGGTAGCCGTAGGCGGCGTTGAGCTCGGTCGACGAGCGGCCGGTGGCGGCCTCCACGTACTGGCGGGAGACGACCTGCTCGCCGTCCCACTCCCCGCCCCGCAGCATCAGGTAGCCGAAGCGGGCCAGGTCGAGGCACGTGGTCTGGAGGCCCATGAAGGTGCGGGTGTTGCCGGCCGCGTCGGTGGTCATCTCCGAGCGGTCCATGCCGATGCGGTCGAACAGGCGGGCCCGGGCGTAGTCCTGGGGCTCCTGGCCGGTGGCGGTGGTCAGCACCTCGTCCAGGGTCTGGATGGCCGAGTTGTTGTACACCCACTCCTGGCCCGGGGGCCGGGGCTGGCCCAGCCCCACGGCGAAGGCGGTCTGGTCGGTGGCGTTCACCATCTGGCCGTAGTCGAGGCTCAGGCTCCACTCCCGTCCCGAGTCGTTGCTCAGCAGGTCCTCGACGGTGACGGCCTCGGCCGGCGTACCGGCCCAGGAGGGGATGTAGCGGGAGGCCGAGTCGTCCAGGGCCAGGTCCCCCTCGTCCTGGGCGATGCCCACCAGGGTGCTGGTGATGGACTTGGTGACCGAGAAGGCCTCCTGGGCGGATTCGGCGTCGCTGCCCTGCCAGTAGCGCTCGTCGACCACGGCCCCGTGGCGGGTCACCACCAGGCACGACGAGTCGGCCGCCTCGGCCTGGGCGGCCAGGCGGTCGAAGGCGGCGGGGTCGAGCCCGGAGGCCGCCGGATCGGCCTCGGCCCACTCGGCCCCGGGGTAGATCGCCGGGTCGCCGGTCGGGGCCGCCGTGGTGGAGGAGGGGCCGGCCTCGGTGGTGCCGGCGTCCCGGCCGCCGGCCTCGGCGCCCGACGAGCAGGCCGAGGCCAGGACGGCGGTGGCCAGGGCCAGGGCCACGGCCCGGCGTCGGAAGGGGCCCTGGGGGGCGGCGCGGCGCGGGCGGTGATCGGGTCGCAGGTGGTGCATCGGTCCCCCGTCGGGTGGCGGCTCAGGCCCCGGGATGGCGCCGCCGCCGACCCTTGCACCCCGGCCCCCCCGGCGCCAGCGAGATCGGGCGCTACCAGCTGCCGGTGCTGCCCCCGCCGCCCCCGCCACCCACGGACCCGCCGCCGGAGAAGCCCCCGCCCCCGCCGGAGCCCGAGCTGGACGGGGCGGTGGTGGTGGAGCTGAAGCTCGACGCGTAGAGGGCGGGGGCCAGGACGCCGCTGGTGGCGTGCTGCTCCACCGGCGGGACCGACGAGGCGGCCATGGCGCCGTTCCAGGCGTCGACCTCGCCCAGGGCCACGGCCCAGGCCGAGTACTCGCGGAGCAGGCCGTTCTGCCACGCCCACTCGACGTGCTGGGCCTCGCTGTCGTGGAGGAACCGGCGGAACGACTCGGTGCGCAGGGCGATGGCCGAGCCCCGGGCGCTGAGGCTGCGGATGAGCCGGCGGTAGACGACCATGGCCACCACGCCGGGCACCAGGAGGGCCAGGGCGATGGCGGCGAAGGTGGTGCGGGTCCCCCCGAAGGCGTCGCCGCTGCCCAGCAGGACGGCGACCAGCACGACGGGGGTGAGCCCGGTCAGCCCGGTCAGGCAGCCCTTCTGGCCGGCCCCGTACCGGGGGGGCCGGCGCCGGAACGTCCCCGAGCCGACGGACCAGCCGTCGATGGCGGCACCGGCCTCCTTCCAGGCCGCGGCGAAGCCGGGGTCGTAGGTGCCCAGCGCGATCTCCTGCTGGCCGGCCAGGGCCCGGTTCAGGATGGGGGCGACGGTGGCGTCGGCGCTGGCCGCCCGGGGCCCGGGCCGCAGGCGGACGTCCTGGCCGTCCTTGTCCAGGACCAGGATGTCGTGGGCGGCCTGGCTGGCGAACCAGGCGCCGATGGTGCGGTCGTCGACGACCTCCCGGGCCACCACCGCGGCCTGCCAGGGCTCGACCCCGCGCGGGGGCACGAAGTCGATGCCGGCCAGCTCGCCCATCTCGGTGTCGGCCACCATGCGGGCTCCCGGCGTGGGCGGGGGAGCGGTGCCGGGCGCGCCCTGGGCGACGCCGAAGGCCTGCTGGTCGACGGGCACGAAGGCGGCCTCGGTGGCCCCTTCTCCCGCCACCTCGTTGCGGCCCATCTGCCGGCAGGCCAGGAACACGGCCAGGGCGCCGAGCGCCCCCAGGCCGGCCACGATGCCGGCCCAGGCCCAGCGGTCCGACGAGCTGCGGCCCTCGAAGGGCGGTTCACCCGGGAAGGACGCCGGGCTGGTGGACAGCACCTGGCCGTCGACGGTGATGCCGGCGTGGTCGGGCAGGTGGTCCTCGGCCACCCGGTAGCCGCCGTCGACGGCGGTGATGGTGCACGGGCGCCGCGACTGGGGCTGCCCCACGGTGCAGCGGCGGGCGTCGAGGGTGGCGCCCAGCACGGTGACCCGGGCATGGGTGAGGGGGACCTCGGAGGTGGCGCCGATGGCGTCGAGGGCGAAGGTGGGGGGCGAGCCGGCGACGCCACCCGGCACGACGGTCTGTGGCAGCACGTAGCGCACCACGTAGCGGTGGCGGCCGCTCACCGTCCGGTCCGGGTCGCCGACGCGCAGGGTGGTCTCCACCCCCAGGTGCTCGACCTGGACCTGATCCGGGGCGGTGGGGGAGGAGACGGCGACCTGCTCGGGGGTGCCCCCGTCGTCGGGGATCACCCGCACGATGCCGTGTCGGCTCTCGCCCCCGAAGTCGTAGTCGATGACCTCCCGGACGGCGACGGTGCCGTCCTCGCGGACGATGGCCGTGACGGCGAAGGAGTGGATGCGCTCGGGCCCGACGGCGGGGCCGACGCAGCCGAAGGCGGTGAGGCCGCCGAGGGCCAGGACGGCCAGCGCCACCAGCGCGTGGCGGCCTCGGATGGCGATGGGCACCTCAGTCGCCCTTGCCCAGCTTCTTGGCCTTCTGTTCCTTCTTCCAGGCCCGGACCCGGTCGAAGGCCTCGCGGGAGTCGATGTCGGCCACCGACCGGGGCGTGGGGTCGGCGAACGGCCCGGCCGCCTCCTCCCACCCGGCGGGGCGGATGCCCATGCGCTTGGCCAGGATGGCCACGAAGATCTGGGCCTTCTCCCGCCCGTAGCCGGGCAGGGCCACCAGGCGCCTCAGCAGGTCGGCCCCGTCGGCCGCCCCCTCCCACACGTCCTCGGCCCGCCCACCGTGGTGCTCGACCAGGTGGGCGCACATGGCCTGGGTGCGCTCGCCCATGCTCTTGGGGAAGCGGTGGAGGGCGGGCGGTCCCCGGAAGGTGGCCAGCAGCTCGTCGGGCCCGAGGGCGGCGATGGCGGCCGCGTCGAGCTGGCCACCCATCCGCTCGGCCAGCAGCAGCGGGCCCATGAACGCCTTCTCCATGGGGATCTGCTGGTCGAGCAGCATGCCGATCAGCAGGGCGAGGGGATCGGCGACGAGCAGCTCGTCGGCGGCGTCGACACCGGTGACGGGGAACGTGGGCGCAGGCACCGGGCCACGGTACCGACCCGCCGCCAGCGCCGCGGCCGGCCGGTGCCGGTCGCCTACGGTCGCGCCGATGCCCCCCCGTCCCTCCTCGCGGCCCCGGCTGGTGCCGGCGGTGGTCGTGGCGGTGGCCCTGGCCCTGCTCGCCGGGGGCTGCGGGTGGGGTGACGACGACACGGCCGCCACCACCCTCCCCGGCGAGGACCCGAGCCGGCGGGTCGCCGTCTCCGGGGCCGACCTCGGGCCCTTCGACCTCGACCCCGAGGGCATGGCCGGGCCCGGCACCCCCCTGGGCGGGGACCTGTCGGTCCCCGAGGGGGCGGTGCTGCTCGGCATCCCCTTCCCGGACCTGACCGGCGGCGGCTTCCGGGCCCTCATGCTGGTGACCGGGGACCCGGTGGCGGTGTTCAACGACATGGCGTCGCAGGCCTCGGCGGTCGGCATGGAGCGGGTCGGGACGTGCACCAGCGCCGAGCAGGACCTGACCTGCCGGGGGCGCTACGTCGACGGCGCCGACGGTGAGAGCCTGGTCGTCGAGTCCCGGCAGGCCGTCACCGAGCTCTCCGCGGTCTCCGGCCTGGCCGTGCGCTACCGGCCGCCCGGCAGCGAGGACGTGGGCGCCGGGGCGGACGCCGGCGCCACCGCCCCCACCGCACCCCTGGCCCCGGTGGCCCTGCCCGAGGTGGTCACCGCCCCCCCGGACGAGGACGTGGGCGTCGGGGTGCGGTCGCCGCTGGCCCCGCCCCGGGCCGTCGAGACCGGGAGCACCCTGGTCGGGTTGCCGGGCCCCTGCGCCTGCGGGGGCGAGGGCTGGTCTTTCGTGGTCCGGGTCGAGGGCAAGGTGCGCGACCTCCTCGCCGCCTACGCCCGCCAGTTCACCGACCTGGGCGAGCCGCCCGACGTCTCCGACCGCTTCCGCGGCGACCAGACCACCTTCGGCCTGCGGGTGGGCGAGGGCGACCGGGTGGCCGAGATCCGGGCCGTGGCCCCCGAGGCCGGGCCGACCTACCTGGTGGTGACCGTCATCGGGGCCTGAGGCCCACCGCTCGCTCCCTCAGCGGGTCCAGGGCGGCGACTGGTCGGGGTCGATGCCGTGACGAGCGGCGGCCTTGGCCACCTGGTCGGCCTCGATGCGCCCCGCCCGGGCCAGGGCCGAGAGCACGGCCACCACCACGTGGCCGGCATCGGTCTCGAAGAACGAGCGCAACGCCTCCCGGGTGTCGGACCGGCCGAAGCCGTCGGTGCCGAGGGCGGTGTAGGGCCGGGGCACCCACCGGGCCACCTGGTCGGGCACCGCGGCCATGAAGTCGGTGACGGCCACCACCGGCCCCTCCCCGCCGCCCAGGATCTGGGCCACCCGCGGCACCCGGGGCGCCTCGCCCGGGTGCAGGCGGTTCCACCGCTCGACGGCCAGGGCCTCCTCCCGGAGCTGCTTGTAGCCCGGCGCGCTGTAGAGGTCGACGCCGATGCCGTGGTGCTCGGCCAGCTCGTCCCGGGCCGCCCGGGCGGCCAGGTGGGCCGTGCCGCTGAAGAGCACGGAGGCCTGCTGGTCGGTGCCCTCGGGGGGCCCGGCCCACCGGTACAGGCCCTCCACGATGCCGTCGACCGCCCCCTCGGGCATGGCCGGCATGGGGTGGTTCTCGTTGTAGAGGGTCAGGTAGTAGAAGACGTCCTCGGCGTCGGGCCCGTACATGTGGGTGATGCCGTGGCGGACCAGGGCCGCCACCTCGTAGGCGAAGGCCGGGTCGTAGGCCCGACACACGGGCACGGTGGAGGCCAGCAGGTGGCTGTGGCCGTCCTGGTGCTGGAGGCCCTCGCCCAGCAGCGTGGTCCGCCCGGCCGTGGCGCCCAGCAGGAAGCCCCGGGCCCGGTGGTCGGCGGCCTGCCAGATCAGGTCGCCCACCCGCTGGAACCCGAACATGGAGTAGAAGACGAAGAACGGCACCATGGGTACGCCCCGGGTGGCGTAGCTGGTGGCCGCCGCCGTCCACGAGGCCAGGGAGCCGGCCTCGGTGATGCCCTCCTCCAGGAGCTGGCCGTCCTTGGTCTCGGTGTAGCTCAGGAGCAGGGAGTGGTCCACCGGCTCGTACTGCTGGCCCTGGGCGGCGTAGATGCCGAACTCCTTGAACAGGGAGTCCATGCCGAAGGTGCGGGCCTCGTCGGGGATGATGGGCACCATCCGGCGGCCGAAGCCCTCGGTGCGGGCCAGGGCCCGCAGCAGGCGGGTGAAGGCGGTGGTGGTGCTGGCCGCCTGCTTGCCGGAGCCGGCCAGCAGCTCGGTGAAGGCGTCGTCGGGGGGCAGGGGCAGCTCCCGCTTCACGCGGACCACCCGGGACGGCAGCGGCCCGCCCAGGGCCTGGCGCCGCTCCATCAGGTAGGTGTGGGCGGGGCTGCCCTCCGGGGGCCGGTAGTAGGGCGGGTCTCGGTCGTCGGCCAGGGACTCCTCGGGGATCTCGTCCTGGAGGTACAGGCGCTCGCGCAGGCTGCGCAGCTGCACCAGGGTCATCTTCTTGATCTGGTGGGTGGCGTTGCGGGCCTCCACCCCCTCGCCCAGCGTCCAGCCCTTGATGGTCTTGGCCAGGATGACGGTGGGGGCGCCCCGCTGCTCGGTGGCGGCCCGGTAGGCGGCGTAGAGCTTCTGGTAGTCGTGGCCGCCCCGGGGCAGGGCCCGCAGCTCGTCGTCGGAGAGGTCCTCGACCATGGCCCGCAGCCGGGGGTCGGGCCCGAAGAAGTGGTCGCGGATGTGGGCCCCGTCGACGGTGGCGTAGCGCTGGAAGTCGCCGTCGACCGTGCTGTTCATCTTGTCGAGGAGCACGCCGTCGACGTCACGGGCCAGCAGCTCGTCCCAGCGGGACCCCCAGATGACCTTGATGACGTTCCACCCCGCCCCCCGGAACACGGCCTCCAGCTCCTGGATGATCTTGCCGTTGCCCCGCACCGGGCCGTCCAGGCGCTGCAGGTTGCAGTTGACCACCCAGACCAGGTTGTCGAGCTGCTCCCGGCCGGCCAGGGCGATGGCCCCCAGGGTCTCGGGCTCGTCGGTCTCGCCGTCGCCCACGAAGCACCACACCCGGGACTCGTCGGTGGCGTCGATCTGCCGGGCGTGGAGGTAGCGGTTGAAGCGGGCCTGGTAGATGGACGAGATGGGGGCCAGGCCCATCGACACCGTGGGGTACTCCCAGAAGTGCGGCATGAGCCGGGGGTGGGGGTAGCTGGAGAGGCCCCCGCCCCCCAGCTCGCGGCGGAAGTTGTCCAGGTGGCTCTCGTCCAGGCGGCCCTCCAGGTAGGCCCGGGCGTAGATGCCGGGGGCGGCGTGGCCCTGGATGTGGACGGCGTCACCGGCCCGCCCGGCGTCCTTGCCCCGGAAGAACCAGTTGAAGCCCACCTCGTACAGCGAGGCCGAGGAGGCATAGGTGGCGAGGTGGCCGCCGATGCCGTCGGCCGCCTTGTTGGCCTTGATGACCATGACCGCGGCGTTCCAGCGGATGAAGGCCCGGATGCGCTGCTCCAGGTCGTGGTCGCCGGGGAACCAGTACCGCTCGCGCTGGTCCTGGGCCGGGATGGTGTTGATGTAGGGCGTCCGCACCGGGGCCGGGATGCCGAACTGCAGCTCGTGGCTGCGCTCCAGCAGCTTCTGCATCAGGAACTCGGCCCGGCTCCGGCCCTGCACGCTGGCCACCGCGTCGAGCGAGTCGAGCCACTCGCGCGTCTCGGTGGGGTCGGTGTCCGGGAGGCCGCCCACGAAGTCGTCGCTGATGCTCATGGGCCCCACTCTCGCACCGCCTCCCGGCGATCACACAGGGTCGGCCGCGAACGCCCGGTGACGGCCTCGGGGCCGGTGGGATGGGTCGGGGCGTGGCGCGAGCCGCCGGCATCGGGTGGGGCTGGGGCAGGCGATCTGCGATGCTCGGCCGGTGACCACCGTCGTGCGCCTGTCCTCCGCCCCGGGCCCCCGGGCCCGGCCGTCGGCTCGGTAGGGAGAGGCGTGGCGGCGACGGTCGTTTACACCGACGGGGCCTGCTCCGGGAACCCCGGGCCCGGGGGCTGGGCGTGGGCCGTGCCCGGCGGGGCGTGGGCCCGGGGCCACGACCCGGACACCACCAACCAGCGCATGGAGCTGATGGCCGTGCTGCGGGCCACCGAGATGCTGGACGGGCCCCTCGACGTGGTGACCGACTCCACCTACGTGGCCAACTGCTTCCGCGACGGCTGGTGGAAGGGCTGGGAGGCCCGGGGGTGGCGCAACTCGGCCAAGCAGCCGGTGGCCAACCAGGACCTGTGGGAGCCGCTCATCGCGGCCCACAAGGAGGGTCGCTTCGGCGTGCCCCGCTGGGTCAAGGGCCACTCCGGCGACGAGATGAACGACCTGGTCGACCGCCTGGCCGTGGCCTCGGCCCTGGGCCGGGACGAGGCCCGGGGCGAGGTGCCCCCCACCCCCGACGCGCTGGGCCCGGCCGACGTGCCCTGGGGCCGGTCCGAGGCCGCCGCCGCCCGGCTGGCCGACATGGACCCGGCCCAGGCCCGGGCCGAGCGCCGGCGGCGCGACGGCCGCATCCCCGAGGGTGCGCTGTGCGTGGTGGGGGGCCAGCGCGACCTGCCGGAGGACCCGGTCGTGCTCCGGGAGCTGCGCCGCCGGCTGGCCGAGATGGTGGAGGCCCAGGCCCAGATGCATCCGGGCCTGGTGGTCCTGACCGGGCTCCGGGCCGGGGCCGAGGCCCTGGCCGGCGAGGCCGCGGTCGATGCCGGCGTCGACTGGGTGGCCGTGCTGCCCTGGCCCGACCCCGAGCACCACATGCGTCGGGCCGACCGCGACCGCTTCCTGGCCCTGCGGGCCACCGCCCCCCGGGAGGTGGTGCTGGAGAAGAAGGTCCCGGCCACCACCGCCGATCGGGGCAAGGCCCTGGGCCGGCGCGACGCCTGGCTGGCCAGCGTGGCCGACCTGGCCCTCGTGGTGTGGGACGGCGACGACGCCCACGCCCGCACCTTCTCCACCCGCCTGGAGCGCCGCTTGGGCGACGACGTCACCATGGTCTGGACGGCCTGACCGCGGTGTCGCCCTGGTGGGAGGCCCCCAGCCGACGGTGATCGGGGCGGGCGCGGCGACGGCCCGGCGGGGGAACCGGGCCGTCGGACGTCCCGGAGGGCGGGACGGGCTTGGGGCGCCCGGCCGGGGGGCCGGGCGCCTCGATCTCAGGGGAGGGGGTGGGGGGGTGCCTCGGCCTCGGCCCCGGCCCGGACCACGTGGAGCGGGTTGGCGGTGAGCCGGTAGGCCAGGGCCAGCCCGACCATGCTCAGGGCCACCGCCACGGTGACCACCGTGGAGAGCGGCGAGGCCAGCAGCACCAGTGCGAGGCCGCCGGTGGCGACGAGGACGTTGGTGCGCTCCGAGCGTCGGTTCATGGTCGTGCCTTCAGGGGAGGTGGTGAGGCCATCATGAGGACCGGAAGCCGGATCGTCACGGGGGTGGTGACCCCTGGCTGCCTGAGGCTGCCCGCCGAGGTCCCCGGTGAAACGTCGACCCCTATGCCGTGGCCGGTGCGGCGGGTGGAGCGGGGGAGATCTGCTCCGCGCCGCGGGAGGGGGTGGCACACTCGCTGGCCGTGACCCCCGCCCGCTCCCGTGTCGGCATCGACACCGGCGGCACGTTCACCGATGTGGTGGCGGCCGACGGCACGGTGGCCAAGGTCCCCTCCACCCCCGACGACCCGGGCCGGGCGGTGCGGGCCGGCATCGGCGCCCTGCCCGCCCCCGGGCCCGCCGGCGAGTCGGTGGGCCCCGGCCCCTCGCCCACCGGTGGGGACGGGAGCCGGCCGGAGGTCCTGGCCCACGGGACCACGGTGGCCACCAACGCCCTGCTGGAGCGGCGGGGGGCCCGGGTGGCCCTGGTGACCACGTCGGGGTTCGCGGACGTGATCGAGATCGGCCGCCAGGACCGGCCCTCGCTCTACGACCCCTTCGCCGACCGGCCCGAGCCGCTGGTGGCCCGGGCCGACCGCCACGAGGTGGGCGGGCGGCTGGCCGCCGACGGCTCCGAGTGCGAGCCGGTCGACCTCGACGGTGTGGCCGCCCTCGACCTCGACGGGGCCGAGGCGGTGGCGGTGTGCCTCCTCCACTCCGACCTCGACCCGGCCCACGAGCGGGCCGTGGCGGACCGGCTGCGGGCCGCGGGCCACGACGTGACCTGCTCGCACGAGGTGTCGCCCCAGTTCCGCGAGTACGAGCGCACCGTCACCACCGCGGCCAACGCCTACCTCCGGCCCCCGTGCCGCGCCTACCTGCGGGGCCTGGCCGGCGCCGCCGACGAGGTCCTGGTCATGACCTCGGCCGGGGGGCTGGTCCCGGTCCAGCGGGCGGCCGAGGTGCCGGCCGGCCTCCTGCTCTCGGGCCCCGCCGGCGGCGTGGCCGCGGCGGCCGCGGTGGCCGAGGCCTGCGGCTTCCCCGACGCCGTCACCTTCGACATGGGGGGCACGTCCACCGACGTGTGCCTGGTGCGGGGGGGCGAGGCCGAGCCGGCGGGCGAGCGGAAGGTGGCCGGCCTGCCGGTGCGGCTGCCGTCGCTGGACGTCCACACCATCGGTGCCGGCGGCGGGTCGATCGCCGCCCTCGACCCCGGCGGCGCCCTGGTCGTCGGCCCCCGCAGCGCCGGGGCGGTGCCGGGCCCGGCCTGCTACGGCCTGGGCGGCACCGAGCCCACGGTGACCGACGCCGACCTGGTGGCCGGGCGGCTGGCCCCCGACACGGTGCTGCCGGGCCTGGGCCCCGTGGACGGGGGGGCGGCCCGAGCCGCCCTGGACCGGGCCGGCATCGAGGCCGACGGCGTCATCCGGGTGGTGGAGGCGGCCATGGAGCAGGCCGTGCGGGCCGTCACCGTGGCCCGGGGTGTCGACCCCCGGGGCCTGGCCCTGGTGGCCTTCGGGGGGGCCGGGCCCCTCCACGCCTGCGGCCTGGCCGACGCCCTGGGGATGGCCACGGTGATCGTCCCGCCCCGGGCCGGGGTGCTCTCCGCGGTGGGCCTGCTGTGCGGGGCCCGCCAGCACGACGTGGTCCGGACCTGGCCCACCCCCACCGACCACACCGGCCTCGACGGGGCGCTGTCCGCCCTGGGCGCCGAGGCGGTGTCGGCCCTGGGGGAGGCCGACGGCGTGGACGTGGTGGTCGAGCTGGACTGCCGCTACGCCGGCCAGTCCCACGAGCTGCGGGTGCCGTCGGTGGCCGCCTTCGCGGACGAGCACCGGCGCCGCAACGGCTACGCCCGGCCCGACACCCCCGTCGAGGTGGTCGCCCTGCGGGCCACCGCCCGCCGTCCCGCCCCCCTGGCTGTCACCGACCTGCCGGCCCCCGACCGGGCCGGCGCAATGGGTCCCGCCGTGCTGGCCGAGGCCGACTGCACCGTCTACGTGGCCCCCGGTTGGCGGGCCGAGCCCGGTCCCCTCGGGGCCCTCCTCCTGCGGAGGACGCCGTGAGCTACTGCGCCAGGGCGATGGCGCCGATGCAGAGGGAGCTGGTAGCCGCGGTGCTGGTGAACAGGCCCAGCATGAAGGTGCGGGTCAGGGCCTGGAGCTCTTTGTGAAGCCTGGCCTCGAGCTTCAGTTCCAGGGCGGAGAGATCGGCCTTGGTGGCGATGTCGTCCCAGGTGGTCGGTGGCATCATGTTCATGAAAGTCTCGGCTCGCTCGGGTCCGATCAGGTCTTCGATGGCGACGTACAGGTCATGGCGCTTGGCCTCGTCGACGAGGGGCATGGCAGGCGACTCCGGGTCGTGGGTGACGGGGAGGAGCGCACGACGCCCGCTGCCGGTGGCGTGAGGTCGACGGTACCCACGGATGGGGGATCTGACCAGTGAAACCGGACCCCGCACACCTGCAGGTGGTCATCTCCCGCCTGACCGGGGTGGCCGAGGAGATGGGGGCGGTCCTGCGCCGGGGCGCGTTCAGCCCCAACATCAAGGAGCGGGCCGACTGCTCGGCCGCTCTGTTCACCGCCGATGGCACCCTGCTGGTGCAGGCCGAGCACATCCCGGTGCACCTGGGGTCGATGCCGGCGTCGGTGCGGGCGGCCATCGCCGCCGCGGGCCCCGACCCCGAGCCCGGGGTGCAGGTGGTGGTCAACGACCCGTTCGCCGGCGGGACGCACCTCAACGACGTGACCCTGGTGGCGCCGTGCCACACGCCGGAGGGCCGGTTGGTGGGCTGGGTGGCCAACCGGGCCCACCACGCCGATGTGGGCGGGGCGGCGCCGGGGTCGCTGCCCGCCGATGCCACCGAGATCCAGCAGGAGGGCCTACGCCTCCCGCCGGTGCGGTTCACGCCCGAGGTGCGGGAGGTGCTGGTGGCCTCGTCCCGCACGCCGGACGAGCGCCGGGGCGACATCGACGCCCAGGTGGGGGCGAACGTGGTCGGCGTGGCCCGCTTGGCCGAGCTGGCCGACGAGCCGCTGGACGAGGTGGTGGCCTACGGCGAGCGCCGGGTGCGGACCGCCCTCGCCGCCCTCCCCGACGGGGAGTGGACGGCGTCCGACGTCCTCGACTCCTTCGGCTCGGCGCCCGACCAGCGCGAGCCCACGACCATCGTGGTGACCGTGCGCATCGCCGGCGATCACGTCACGTTCGACTTCACCGGCAGCGACCCCCAGCGCCGAGGCAACGTCAACGCGGTGGAGGCGGTGACGGTGAGCGCCGCGGTGTTCGCCCTGCGCTCGGTGCTGGACCCGTCGGTGCCGGCCAACGGTGGCGGGCTCCGGGCGGTGGAGGTCGTCGCCCCGCCGGGCACCGTGGTGGCGGCCCGCTTCCCGGCCGCGGTGGGCGCCGGCAACGTGGAGGTCAGCCAGCGGGTGGCGGATGTGTGCCTGGCCGCCCTGGCCGGCGCCGCCCCCGACCGGGTGGGCGCCGCCTCCCAGGGCACCATGAACAACGTCCTCATCGGCGGCGACGGCTGGGTGTACTACGAGACCATCGCCGGAGGCCAGGGCGCCCGCCCCGCCCACCCCGGCCAGTCGGCGATCCACACCGGCATGACCAACACACGTCAAGTTGACTACCAAGGCGCCCTACCCGTCCCCGGCCAATCCGGAATTCACACGGGTATGACGAACACGAGGAACACTCCGACGGAAGCCCTGGAGCGGGCGTTCCCCCTGCGGGTTCTCCGCTATCGCCTGCGCCAGGGGAGCGGCGGAGCTGGCTCGGCGCGGGGTGGTGACGGCATCGAGCGAGACCTGGAGGTCCTCGAGGACGTGACCGTGAGTCTCATCACTGAGCGCCGGACGTCCCAGCCCCCGGGCCTCGCCGGTGGCGCCCCCGGCGCCAGCGGTGAGAACTGGCTCCTTCCAGGAGGCGACGAGGACCGAGCCGAACCCCTCCCCGACAAGTGCACCTTGCGCCTCAGCGCCGGCGACGTCTTGAGAATGCTCACCCCCGGCGGCGGCGGCTGGGGTCACCTCGGGAACACGTGATGTCCACGGGCGCCGTCAACCATGTGATGTGGATGCCCGATCGATCTCGACCGTGGGGCTCGGGAGGGCCTATCCCGACGATGGCATGGCATCGTCGGCTGAGGCGAGGACCCGATCGTGCATCGTCGGACCTGGCTTGACGACGTCGAGGTGTGAGGTTGCCGCGGTCAAGGGGATGCGCGGGGGGCTTGCCTCTATTCGCACTTTGAGATATTTGTGCTAGCATTCTGCGACATGAAGACGCTCTACCTTCGGAACGTGCCGGACGAGGTCGGTGAGCGCCTCGAACGCTTGGCGGCGCGAGAGGGGATGTCGGTCTCCGCCTTCGCCACCCGGGAGCTGGCGATGATCGCCCGTCGGGAGGGCAATCCCGCGCTTCTGGCTGATCTTCCTGACCTCGGGGCCGAGGCGGCGGCCATCGTGGGCGATGTCGAGGCTGGGCGCCGCGAGCGGTGATCGTCATCGATGCTTCGGCGGCGATCCTCGGTCTGCTCAACGACGGCGAGGCGCGGTCGGCGCTCCGAGAAGGTGCGGTGGCCTGTCCTCACCTGGCCGACTCCGAGGTGGCGCATGCGCTGCGGTCCCAGGTGTTGCGAGGCGATCTCGAGGCCGACGATGCCTGGCGAGCCATCGACACCTGGGGGCGCCTCGGCATAGAGCGCATCGGCGTGCAGGGCCTGCTCCCCCGGATCTGGGAGCTTCGTGGCAACGTGAGCGCCTACGACGCCACCTACGTGGCGGTAGCCGAGGCACTGCAGGCTTCCCTGGTCACGGCCGATGGGCGCCTCGCTCGGGCGCCCGGGCCACGGTGCTCGATCACGGTGCTTCCCCGCTGAGCGATCGGGTGTTTTGAGCTGCTCGACGAACACCCGCAACACGCCCATCGGGGCGCTGGAGCGCTCGTTCCCGCTGCGGGTCCGCCGCCATCGGATCCGGCCGGACAGCGGGCGAGCCGGGAGCGTCCGAGGCGGCGACGGCATCGAGCGAGACCTGGAGATGCTGGAAGACGTCACCGTGGCCTCATCACCGAACGCCGGGACTCCCAACCCTGGGGCTCGCCAGCGGCGCCCCGGCGCAGCTGGCGAGAACTGGCTCCTACGAGGCGGCCACGAGTCCGAGGCGGGGCCGTTGCCCGACAAGTGCACCCTCCGCCTGAATGCCGGCGACGTCCTACGAATGCTGACCCCGGACGGCGGCGGCTGGGGAAGGCCACAGAGCAGCCGTTCGGCGTCCTGGCGGCTTGCGGATCAGAGGTCGTCGATGTAGTTCTGCTCGACTTGGGCGTTGACGATGGGCACCAGTGCGGGGTCGCCGCCGAGGGCGTCGACGACCTGGTCGACCATGAGAGACGTCCCGTCGACGTTCCAGCTGTCGGGGTCCCAGGCTCGGGAGCGGATCATGGACTTCCCGCAGTGGAAGAAGCACTCCTCGACCCTCACCTCGGTGCACAACAGCGAAGGCTTGCCGCGTGCGCTGAGCTGTTCGAGCAGCGCCGGGTCGTTGTCGAGGGCGGCGGCGCCGTTGACCCGGAGCGTCTCGCGTTGGCCGGGTACGACGAAGACCAGCCCGATTCGGCCGGTGGCCAAGATGTTGTGGGGGCCGAACGCTAGGTTGTTGCCCTTGCGTTCGGGGATCAGCAGCGATCCCTGATCGGTGACGTGGACGAACCCGGGGGCGTCCCCCTTGGGTGAGACATCGACGCCACCGTCGCGGTCGACGGTGCCGACGAACACGAGCGGTGATCGGGCGATGAACGAGGCGGCCGACGCATCGACTCGATCGCTGATCTTGGCCAGCACGAAACCAGGCGGCTCGCCGAGGATCGCGGTGACCTCGGCCTCGGTGGTGAGCCGGAACGGGTTCGGGTTCGTTGCCACGGCCACACCGTGGGCTGGCCCGACGACAACATGGTGTCGGTGTTTACGAAGAACCCTCCGACTCGGCGGGGATCAGCCCCCGAGGATCCCTCGCCCGACCAGCTCGGTCAGCTCGATGGTGGCGGGATCGAGGCCCCGATTGGGCACGACCTCGTCGGTCATCACCGCATCGGTGATCCGGTCGAGGCGGAACGACCGTGGCTCTTGCCGCAACCGGCACCACGCCCACAGGTACCAGTGCGGCCGGACGCCCAACACCGCAACGGGCTCGACCGCTCGCGCCGAGACCTCGCCAGCCTTGTCACGGTAGGTGATGTCGAGGACCTGCCGCGCCACGATCGCTCGTTCGACGGCCGCCGAGGGGCGGCTATGGCCGTCAGCGCCATCGAACACCCGGACGCGTGACGCCAGCTCACGCACGCCTTCCGCGTCGACCTCACCCAGCACGGCCAGGATCTTCTGCAGTGCCGTTCGACCCGCGTGGGTGAACGGCGCCGCCGTGTCGGCCGCCAACGCCGTGGCGACCGCCGCCACCTCGGCCGCTGAGAGGTTCAAGGGCGGCAGGGTGTGCTGGACATCGATCGCGTACCCGCCACGACGGCCAGGGGTGGCGTAGATCGGGACCCCCGCCTGCTGAAGCGCCGACAGGTCCCTCTCGATCGTTCGGCTGCTGACCTCGAACCTCTCGGCGAACCACTTCGCGCTTCGCCACCGTGGGGCGACCGCACGCAGCTCCTCCACCAACGCGTACAACCTGTCGGTCCGGTTCACCACGCAAGACTGGGTCCTCTTCACCCGCAGCGACAACTACCTGCGGATGGCGCCGGACGACGTCGGTGAGCGGTTCGAGCGCGTGGCCGCCCGTGAGGGGATGTCGATCCATGCGTTCTCGACCCGAGAGCTGCGGTGATCGTCGTCGACATTTCCTGAGGGTGAAGGTCCCCAGCGGCAGCAGCCTCGGCTGCCCGCCCCGCCGAACGTGGGCCGTTACGGCCCTGAGGAGAAGCCGTCGTCGCTCGGCAGGTCACGGACGATCGGCCGGTCGAACATGGCCAGCAGGACGTTCACATCGCAGAGGGTGCATCCCGCAACGGGCTCTTCGTGAACCCTGAGACGGCGCCTGGTGAGCTGCCAGAGCGGGGGCAGCGCGGCCACCGCCCGGATCTCGACTCGCCCGGCCCGTCGCTCCACGGTGACGCGGCCGCCCGGTCGGCGCCACGTGGGCAGGCGGACGTAGTGGGTCGAGGAGTCGGTGTGGTGGACGACGTGCCACCCGAGCTCTGCCGCCCACTGCGCTGCCGGTTCATGGAACGAGCCGTCGAATCGAAAGCTGGCGAGGCGCGGCCGCTTGGTGCTCGCCCTGAGCTCTTCGAGGGCATCTGCCGGACTGAGTGGCTCGTCCAGTGGGATTTTGCCGCGCAGGTCGAGTGGGAACCGCGAGCGATCGACGTCCATCCGCTCGATCAGGTCGACCAGTGCACGCTGGAGTCGGACGGCACGATCCTGACGCGAGGGGTCGCGCAGATCGGCCACCTGTAGGGCGTCGACCTTGTCGGAGAAAAGCGGTTCATCCGCCACTCGACGGAGGAAGGTGCCGTATCCGATGCAGGTCCAGCGGTCGGCCTGCTGATCGACGATCATCAGCTCACCGATCGCCCGCTGGTCCGACCGCCAGGTCCGGAGCGGGCGGGACAGGTCAGAGCCGTCGCTGGCGAACGCAGACGCGATCTCCTGGCGGAGGCGGACCAGCTCGAGGTCCTGCTGCGCGTCGTCAACCTTCAGGAACTGGATCCGCTGGCGGATGATCTCGTTCCAGCCCAGGTACTGGCTGACGAGCCACTGCGTGCTCCGGACGGCGTACTCCCTTTCGCTGGACAGGTACTCGTCCATGAACCCCTTGACACAGATGTTGTAGAGCCGGCTCTGCAGGTCGAAGGCGGCGCTGGCGAGCGGCTCGCGGTAGGTGTCGAGGATGTCCTGGAGCCGGTCGCGGCGCTTGTCGCGACGCTCCCGCCACGCCTGGAGATAGCTCGTCCCGAGCGATGCCAGCGAACCGACCACGGCCGAGATCACGAGCGTCATCACCGGCGACATCCGACCACCCCTTCCGAACCGACGTGGACATTAGGGCGTCCACCGCTGTCACGGCAGGAGGTGACCGCTCCGGGCTGGGTACTGTGGGCCATCGCACGGGTCGTCATGTCAGGCTCGCTCGGCCCGTGCGGGTGCCACGGAGGGAACGGGGAGGTTCGATGCTTGCTGCGGGCATTTCCTGGCCGGACTGGATCTCCGCGGTCGGCACGGTCGGCGCGTTGGTCTCGACGCTGTACTTGGTCCGGCGAGACCGTCGAGAGGCCATGCGCCAGGAGGTGGAGGAGCAAGCCCGACAGGTCTCGGCCTGGTACGAGATGAAGGCCCCTGCTCACGGCACGGTCGCCGTGATCGTGGGTCACGTGGTGAACAGGTCTATCGACCCCGTGTTCAACGTCGCGGTTCGTGGAGCACGCTCGGATGCAGAGCCGGACTGGTCGGCATCGGTTCTCGTGCCCGCCGGAGAGGTCGAGTTCAAGATCCACGGTGTGCCCGTCACCGAGCTCGATGCCGAGCTGCACGCCCACCTGACCTTCACCGACGCCCGTGGCGTCAGCTGGGCCCGTGGTGGTGCCGATCTCCGACGGGTGGCCAGCACGTGACGACCGAGACCCCCGGCGCATCGCGGTACTACTTCGCGGGTCTCGAACGGTTGATACGAGCACGGTCGGATGCCTTCGTCGGCCGGGAGGCGCTGCTCAGATCGCTCATCTCGCTCGCGAGCACCGAGGGAGATGGTGGGGTCCGGGTCATCACCGGTCCACCGGGCTCGGGCAAGACGTCCCTCCTGTGCCGGCTCATCCACGAGCTCGACACGGCCCGACCCGTCCACCACATCGTCGGCCGCGACTCCGGCCGGGACAAGCCGCGCTTGATCCTTCAGTCGTTGGTCGGGCAGATCGTGGTCAAGTACGGCTTCCCGCTGGCCGTCGCCGACGACGTCGACGTCCTGGCGAGAGACCTGTCGAACCTCCTGGTGGAGATCGACCGCCGAGGCGAACGCGAGGTGCTCGTCGTCGACGGGCTCGATGAGATCGACATCGTTCCGCTCCAGCGCGTCCTCTCACTGCTGCCTGCTCCACCCCCGCCATCGACGAGGGTCTTCCTGTCGGTGCGGGACGGAACGATCGAAGGCGAGATCATCACCGCTCTCGACGCCCGACGGATCTCGCTGAAGCCGCTGGACCTGTCCGAGACCGTGCGCTACGCGAAGACCACGGGGTCCTCGATCAGCTTCGAGCGGTTGTCCGACCTGCACGAGAGCGCGGAGGGGAACCCTCTGGTGCTCAAGCTGCTGCTCGCGAACTCGGTGGACCGAGATCCGGCGATAGGACCGTCCGCCGGCACCGACCCGATGGCATCGGCGATCAAGCGGGTCGTCGATCGGGCGAGCGAGCAGGTCGGAGCGGCGGTGACCGCCGACGTGCTCGGAGCGATCCACGTCGCGGCTGGTGAGATCGATCGTCGCGACCTCCGAGAGATCCTCGAGGAGGTGTCGAGCCACGACCTGCATCGGGCGCTGGAGGCGGTGGAGGAGCTCCTGGACCACGATGCGGTGCGCCTCGCGTTCTTCCACAAGTCGGTGCACGACTACCTGCGAGATCACTTCACCCGTCGGGAGGTCCGCCGGTTCCACGAGCTCATCGTCGACTGGCTGAGCCAGGAGGCCCTGGACTCGGGCAGTCGGCGAAGCACGCTCATCAACCACCTGCTGCACTGCGACCAGGTCGACTCGGCCATCCGCCTGCTGTCAGGCGCTGGACACGTCGACGCGCTGCGACGAGACTTGGGGGACGGACCAGCCTTCCAGGAGTGGCTGAACGACTGGGAGTTGGCTCGGGATCGGGTGCAGCTCGACGAGGTGGGACGCGAGACCATCGCTCGATCGTTGGTCGCGACCGCGAGCCGGTACTTCCAGTTCCTCCACGACAACGCGGTGTTCGCCCGACTCGGGCAGAACGGCGCGGCGGACGAGCTGGAGTGGTTGGGCACCAGCATCGTGGAGCCGCAGGAGGCGGCCCTGGTGCTGTTCCTCCGCGGTGCGATCCGCTACCACAACGGCGATCTCGAGGGCGCCGACGTGCTCTACGAGATGGCCCAGATCGAGGTCCTCCGAGCGGGCGAGGCCTCGGTGGCGTTCCGCATCCACCAGTTCCGCGGCCTGGCCGCGCAGTACTCCGGCCGGTTCGCTGATGCGCTCGGCCACTACGCCCAGTCACGCATCGAAGCCGAGCGGACCGGGCACCCGCTGTACCACGTCTTCTCCCACAGCTGCGCCGGGAACACGTTGACGATGCAGGCCCGCCCGGACGCTGCGTTGCTCGAACAGCAGCGGGCCCTGGATCTGCTCCGGGACCCTGCGACCGGGGTCCGCGAGGATCCCGATCTCCTCTCCGTCGAGCACTTCCAGACCAACGTCGCAAGCGCCCTGACGCGGATCGCGGAATCGCACCTTGCGCTCGGCGATGTCCAGCAGGCGTCGTCGTTGCTGGCCGAGGCCGCATCGATCTACGACGAACTTCCCTCGCGTGACCGGTACTTCCTGTACTTCGTCCAGGTGTCGGCCGAGGTGCAACTCCAGATCGCGGTGGGCGAAGGCCACGCCGTCCACGTCGACGACACCCGCTCGATGGTCTGGGACGCGTTCGTCTTGTGCCGAACCTCGGCCCATCGCTCGCGATCGCTTCGGATCCTCGCCGGCTGTGACCTGCTCGACGGCAACACCAGCGGGGCCGAGGCGCTGGCGCGGCAGGCGCTCGACATGGTTCCCGAGCGCACCGCCCCGGTCGAACGGATGCGGGCGCTGTTGGTCCTGGCCGATGCCGTCGCCTCGGCCGACGAGGCGCAGGCCCTCCGTCGCGACGCCCGACAGCTCGGCATCGATCTCGGGATGGACGAGTCGGAGCTCGGGCTGGCCCGCGATCCGAGGATCTCCATCCCCGCCGACGCGAGCGGACCCCCCGCGCCTCACGCGGCGACCGCGTCCTCGATCGACGGCGCTCACGCCGGCACGGTCGACGGCCTGGTGATCCTCGACTGTGACGGTGTGTTGGTCGACAGTGAGCGGATCTCGATCGCCCATGCGAGGGAAGTGCTCGCGGATCTCGGTTGGGAGGTCAGCGATGAGGAGATCATCGACAGGTTCGTGGGGCGTTCCGACGAGTTCATGCGGGCGGCCGTCGTTGAGCGGCTCGGTCGACCCGTGCCCGACTGGGACGTGCGCTACACCCGATCGCTGATCGAACGACTGAGCCGGGAGGTCCAACCGGTGGCGGGGGTCCTCGCGGCGATCGACGAGCTCGGCAGCGCACGGATGTGCGTCGCGTCGAGCGGAACCCACCAGAAGCTGAAGGCGACCCTCGGTGCCGTTGGCTTGCTGCCGCGCTTCTCCGGTCGGATCTACTCCTCGCAAGACGTCGCCGCCGGGAAGCCGGCTCCCGATCTGTTCCTGCACGCGGCTCAGGTCGAAGGCTTCGAGCCGTCGGCCTGCGTCGTCGTCGAAGACAGCCGCCCGGGGGCGGTCGCGGCCAGCGCGGCCGGCATGGGTTGCGTCGTCTACGTCGGAGGCGGGCTCACAGCCGAGAGCGACTTCGACGGCACGGGCGCCGTCACGATCTCGACCATGAGCGACCTCCCCCATGCGGTCGGATCGATCCTGCGTCGGAGCACCGGAGGACCGGTCAGCGGTTGAGCGTTGGCCACGCCGGGATCGGTTCCCGTGGACCACCCGCACGCCTCGAGCAGACCCCCAGCCGTGAGGTCGAGGCGGGGGCCGGTCACCCCCGCCGTCGGCTCGACAGTCGGTCGCGGGCGGTGCCGGCCCGGAGGAGTGCCTTCCGGGCGGCCAGGCGGAGGCGGGGGTGGGCCAGCACGAAGTCAGTGGCCGCCCGGGGCGGGCCGGTCCGGGCCCGGTGGAGCCAGCTGGCCGGGCCGGGGTGGTGGACGGTGCCGCTCACCACCGTGACCTCCCGGTCCTTGAAGCTGTCCTTGTAGTCGTGCTCCCCGGCTCCCAGGTCGAACAGGGTGATGCCGTCGGCCGCGGCCAGGGGCACCATCTCCAGCAGGTGGACCAGGCCCGGCTGGTAGCGGGACAACTCGGTGTCATACGCCGGGAACCAGTGGGCCAGCACGTGGTGCGAGCGCAGCACCAGGCACAGGGCGGCCGGGGTCCCGTCGACGGTGAGGGCCGACAGGTGGGCGGCGAAGCCGTCGGTGCGGGTGTCGAGCAGGTCGCGCACCAGGCCGGCCACCGCGGGCTGGGCGAAGCGGTCGCGCCGGCCCGTCCGCCGGTACTGGGCCGACTTCCAGCGCATCAGGAGGGCCAGGTCGTCGTGGCTCCGCGTGTCGAACAGGGCCTCCACCTCGCCCCGCTGCCGGGCCAGCCGCCGCCCGTGGTAGCGGGCCTTCTTGATGCGTCCCGAGTCGGCCCGCCGGGCGGCCCAGGCCTCGACCCCGTCGCCCAGGTCCATCACCGGTGACGCGTGCCGGGCGGCGTGTCGGGGGGCCAGCGTGTCGGCCTGGCCGGGGACCAGGTGGTCGAACTCCCACACCGACAGGCCCGAGGCCCGGCGCAGGGCCCCGGCGTCCCAGGGCACGCCGGGGGCCAGGACCGCGCCCTGGCCGTCGGTGAGGCCCAGGCCCAGGGCCCGTCCGGCGCCGAGCCGGCCGGCGTGGAAGGCGAAGAAGCCCACCACGTCGGGTCCGTCCTCCAGGACGGCGACCCGGGTGTCGGGCCAGTGCCGGTCGATGGCCACGGCCAGCTCGGGTCGCAGGAAGGGGCTGGCCAGGTCGGGATCGGCCTCCTGGAGGGCGGCCCAGCGGGCGATCTCGGCCTCGCCCAGCTCGCCGGGGCGCACCGCGGTGGCCCTCATCTCGGGCCTCCGTCCGCGGGCGGGCCGCTGGGGGCCGGGTGGGCGAGCGCCGGGGGTCGGTCAGGGGGGAGCGGCTCGGGACGGTCAAGATGGGTGGCGTCCCACCCGCCGCTCAGGTCGACCTCCCCGTGTCCGACGCCTTCACCCCCACCACCCGGCCGATGCCGCACCTGCTGGCCGTGGTCGTGCCCTCGTTCGCGCTGGCCGGCCTGGCGGTCGTGGGCGACTGGCCGGTGGCCGTGCGCGGCGTGTTGGTCCTGTGGGCGGTGATCGGCGTGCCGGGCCTGGTGGTGGCTACCCGCCTCGGGGCCCGGACCACGGTGGAGCGGGTGGTGGTCGGTGGGGCGGCCGCCGCGGCGGCCACCATCGTGGTGTCCCAAGTGCTCCTCTACTCCGGTCAGTGGTCGCCGGAGCTGCTGTTGGCGGCCATGGGGGTGCTGTGTGTGGTCGGGGCGGGGCGGCGGCGTTTGCCGCGCTGACCTGGTCACGGGGCTCGTCATCTCACTTTGGGTGATCGGTCGGTTGACTCTCGCTACAGAGAGTAGTTGACTTCGGGATCAAGAACCTCCCCCGAGCAGCAGGAGCCCGGCCCGTGACCACGACCGAACCCGCGCCGACGGCCGTCGGCCCCGAGCTGGTCCTCCTGGGCCGCTCGGAGACCGAGCGGCGAGCCGGCGGGCGGCCCTCCTCTCCGGACCGACGCCGATCCGACCGCCGGCAGCGGCCGGCCCTCCACCGCAGTCCCGCCCCCCGCGTGTCGGTGGTGATCCCGACCCTCAACGAGGAGCAGAACCTCCGCCACGTCCTGCCCTTCCTCCCGGAGTGGGTCGACGAGGTGGTCATCGTGGACGGCCGGTCCACCGACGGCACCGTGGCCGAGGCCCGGCGCCTCCTACCCGACGTGGTCATCGTCACCGACCCGGAGCCGGGCAAGGGCCGGGCCCTCATGACCGGGTTCCACGCCAGCACCGGCGACATCCTCGTCACCCTCGACGCCGACGGCTCGATGGACCCGGCCGAGATCCCCCGTTACGTCTACGCCCTCATGGCCGGGGCCGACTACGTGAAGGGGTCGCGGTTCGTGCACGGCGGGGCCACCGACGACATGAGCCTGATCCGCAAGGTCGGCAACCGGGCGCTCACCGAGGCCGTGCGGCGCACCTACGGCGGGCGGTTCTCGGACCTCTGCTACGGCTACAACGCCTGCTGGCGCGACGTGCTGCCCTACCTGGAGGGCCGGGCCCCCGGCTTCGAGATCGAGACCCACATGAACATCCGGGCCCTCAGCGCCGGCCTGGTCGTGCTGGAGGTGCCGAGCTTCGAGGCCGAGCGGGTCCACGGGGTGAGCAACCTGCGCACCGTGCGCGACGGCTTCCGGGTGCTGCGCACCATCGTCGTCGAGCGCACGCGGGTGGCCCGGGCCTCCCTGCCCCCGTCGGCCGGAGCCCGGCCGGCGGTCGCCCTGACCAGCCCGGAGGCGCCCCACGCCTGGGACCGCCACCCCCACCGGCGGCCCCGCCCCGCCGATCCCCTCACCGTCTCCGCCGTGGTCTGCACCCACGACCTGGCCCGGTGGGACGACCTGGTCCGGTCGGTCAACAGCCTGCGCACCCAGACCGTGCCGCCGGCCGAGGTCCTCGTCGTCGTCGACCACAACCCCGAGCTGCTGGCCCGGGCCCGGGCCGAGCTCACCCAGGTGCGGGTCCTGCCCAACACCGGGCCCAAGGGCCTCTCCGGAGGCCGCAACACGGCGTGGGCCGAGGCCTGCGGTGACATCGTGGCCTACATCGACGACGACGCCCACGCCGACATCGACTGGATCGAGCGGCTGCTCGACGCCTACCGCACCCCGCAGGTGCTGGCCGTCGGCGGGGCCGTGCTGCCCCAGTGGGAGACCGGCCGGCCCTCGTGGATGGCCGAGGAGCTGGACTGGGTGGTGGGCTGCACCTACCGGGGCCTGCCCGAGGTGCGCTCGACGGTGCGGAACCTGATCGGCGCCAACATGTCGTTCCGGCGCCAGGTGCTGGCCGATCTGGGCGGCTTCGACACCGGGCTGGGCCGCCGGGGCCACGACGGTGCCGGGTGCGAGGAGACCGAGGTCTGCATCCGGGCCCTGCAGCGCCACCAGGACGGCGAGGTCATCTTCGAGCCGGCGGCCCGGGTGTGGCACCGGGTCCCCGAGGAGCGGGCCTCGTGGGAGTACTTCGTGCGCCGCTGCCGGGCCGAGGGCCGGTCCAAGGCCGGCGTGGCCGCCCGCACGGGCAGCGAGCGGGCCCTGGCCTCGGAGCGGGCCTACGTGTCCCGGACCCTGCCCGCCGCCGTGGCCCGCAACGTGGGCCGCTCGCTGCGGCTCGACCCGGCCGGGGCCACCGGGGCGGCCTCCATCGTGGCCGGCACCGCCCTGGTCACCTTCGAGTACGCGCGCGGCCGCCTCGACCAGCGCGCCGGGCGGCCGGGGGCCCGGCCCGGCCGAGCATCGTGAGCGTCCCGCGCCCGACCGCGCCGGACCCGGTCGACGCCTCGTCGGGCGTCCTCGACCTCGACCTCGACCGCCCGCTGCCGGCCATCGCCGCCCCCGGGTGCGAGCGCGAGGTGCGCTGCCTCCTGCGCCGGGGCGGCGTCCCCGTCGGCTGCGTCGACCTCACCGTGCCCGGGACCGGCCTGGCCCCCGCCGCGGTGGCCGAACGGGTCGACCCCGACCGGTGGGCGGCCCGGAGCACTGACCCGGTGGCGGGGGCGGTGGCCGGTGGCGGCGGTGGGGCGGCGGACCTCACCGTCGCCATCGCCACCCGCGACCGGCCCGAGGCCCTGGGCCGCGCCCTGGACTCGGTCCAGGCCTCGACCGCCCCCCCGGCCCGGATCGTGGTGGTCGACAACGCCCCCGGCGACGACGCCACCGCCGCCCTGGTCGCGGCCCGGCGGGCCGCCGATCCCCGGATCACCTACGTCCGGGAGGGCATGGCCGGGCTGGCCTGCGCCCACAACGCGGCCCTGCCCCTGGTGGACACGCCGTTCGTGGCCTTCACCGACGACGACGTGGTGGTCGACCCCGGCTGGACGGCCTGGGTGCGGGCCGGCTTCGACGCCGCCGACGACGTGGCCTGCGTGACCGGGCTGATCTTCCCGGCCGAGCTGCGCACGGCCGAGCAGTGGTGGATCGAGCGGGGGGCGGCCTTCGCCAAGGGCTACGACCGGCGCGTCGTCGACCCGGCCGTCGAGGCTCGCCGCGACCCCCTGTTCCCCTTCGCCGCCGGCTCGTTCGGGTCGGGGGCCAACATGGCCTTCGCCACCGACGTGCTGCGGGCCATGGGGGGCTTCGACCCGGCCCTGGGGGCCGGCAGCGGATCGCTCGGGGGCGACGACCTGGCCGCCATCCACGACGTCCTGGCCCGGGGCCACCGCCTGGTCTACGAGCCGGCCGCCGTCGTCTTCCACCACCACCACGAGGGCTACGACGCCCTCCGGCGCCAGGTCTACGGCTACGGCGCCGGCCTGACCGCCTACCTCACCAGCCTGGTGGTCGACCGCCCGGCCACCGCCCTGGCCATGGCGGCCCGGGCCGGGCGCGGGGCCCGCCACGCCCTGGCCCCCTCGTCCCCCCGCAACACCCGCCGCCCCGGCACCCACGCCGAGCTGGCCCGGGTCGAGCGGGCCGGCATGCTGTCGGGGCCGTGGCGCTACGTCCGGACCCGCCACCAGCGCCGCGGCCTCCGGCCGGCGGCCACGCCCTCGGGAGGCCCCCGGTGACCACCCCCATCCCCGTCCTGCTCTACCACGGCGTCGCCCCCTCGGCCCCGCCCGCCCTCCAACCCTGGGTCATGCACCCGGACCGCTTCGCCGCCCACCTCGACCTCATCGTGGAGCGGGGGTGCACGGCGGTGACCATCAGCGACCTGGTCGACGCCGTCCGGGAGGGGCGCGACCTGCCCGAGCGGCCGGTGGCCATCACCTTCGACGACGGCTTGGCCGACTTCGCCGAGCACGCGTGGCCGGCCCTGCGCCAGCGTGGCCTGACCGCCACCCTCTACGTCGTGGCCGGCGCCGTCGGGGGGCAGGCCGACTGGCTGGCCGACCTCGGCCAGCCGCCGCCCATGCTCACCTGGGACCAGGTCCGGGACCTGGCCCGGGAGGGCTGCGAGATCGGCTCGCACAGCCTCAGCCACCCCGAGCTGGACACGCTCCGGGCCGGCCCGCTGGCCGCCGAGGTGGCCCTCAGCCGGCGGGAGCTGTCGAGCCAACTGGGCCGGCCCGTCCGCTCCTTCGCCTACCCCCACGGCTACCACGATCGCCGGGTCCGCGAGGCCGTGGTCGATGCCGGCTACGAGTCCGCCTGCGCGGTGCGGGAGGCCCTCAGCAGCCGGGAGGACGACCCCTACGCCCTGGCCCGGGTCACGCTGCTCCACGACGCCGGCACCGACGTCGTGGCCGACGTGCTCGACGGCCGGGGCCACCGGGTGGCGCCGTTCCCCGAGCCGGTGCGGACCAAGGCCTGGCGCCTGGTGCGCCGGGTCGGTGGGCCCGGCGCGGCGGCCGTCGTCGAGAGGTTGCGGGGCGGGCGGGCGGCGTGACGTTCCGGGGGCGCGCCCTGCGGGCCCTGGCCGTGGCCGTCCTGGCCTTCGGCGCCACCGGCTGCCCTCCGCCGGCCGAGGTCGGCGCCCTGTTGCTGGACGAGGGCTTCCCCGGCACGGCGCTGGCCCGGTCCCGGTGGGGGACGTGCCACTGGTGGGGCCCCGACGGGTGCACCATCCTGACCAACGACGAGCTGGAGTGGTATCGGGCCGAGCAGGTCGAGGTGCGGGGCGGCGTGCTGCGGCTGACGGCCCGGCCGGAGGTCACGGTGGCCGAGGGCCGGACCTTCCCCTACTTGTCGGGGATGGTCAGCTCCGGCCGGCCCGGCGACGAGCCGACCGACCGGCCCCGCTTCGCCTTCACCTACGGGCGGGTCGAGGCCCGCTTCCGGGTGCCGCGGGGCACCGGCCTGTGGCCCGCCATCTGGATGCTGCCGGTGACCAACCGGTCCCTGCCCGAGATCGACCTGGTCGAGGTGTACGGCCACGCCCCCGACCGGCCGTCGATGACCTTCCACGACTCGGCGGGCGGCCGCAAGCGCCGCGAGGTGCAGACCGCGGACCTGTCGGTGGGGTGGCACACGGTGGTGCTGGACTGGTCCCGCGACCGCCTCACCTGGAGCATCGACGGCGTGGACCGGTTCTCGGTCACCGGCGCCCAGGTGCCCCGGGAGCCGATGTACCTGGTGGCCAACCTGGCCGTCGGCGGCCCGGCCGGCGCCCCCACGGCCGCCACCCGCTTCCCGGCCACGTTCCTCGTCGACTCGGTGCGGGTCTGGGCCGCGCCGTGATCGCCACCCGCTCGCCCGTCCCGGCCGCGCCGGCCGCCCCGCCTCGACGGGCGCGCCCGTCGAGCCCCCCCATGGCCGCCGGCCGCCGCCGCCCCGGGCGCCGGGGCCCGGGCGCCGGGCGCTCCCCGCTCACCAGCGGGGGCCTGGCCCTCATCCTCACCTCCGGCATCACCTCGGTGCTGGGCCTGCCGTACTGGGTCATCGCCGCCCGGCGCTACTCGCCGGCCGAGGTGGGCGTCGGCTCCGCCCTGGTGTCGGCCATGCTCCTCCTGTCCAGCATCGCCACCGCCGGGCTCAAGCGCAGCCTCATCCGCTTCGTCCCCGAGTCGGGGTCCTCGGCCCGCCGCCTGGTGGCCCGCACCTACCTGTTCGCCCTGGTGGCCGGGTGCGGGGCGGCGGCCGTCTTCGTGTGGGGCGTGGGCCTGTGGGCGCCGGAGCTGGACGTCCTGCACGAGCGGCCCGTCCTGGTGGTGGCGTTCGTGGTGGGCGTGGGGGCGTGGGGCCTGTTCCAGCTCCAGGACAGCGTGCTGGTCGCCCTGCGGCGCACCTGGGTGGTCCCCCTGGAGAACGTCTGCTTCTCGGTGGCCAAGATCGTCCTGCTGGTGGCCCTGGCCGGCGTGGTGCCCGTCGCCGGGGTGTACCTGTCGTGGTCGATCCCGGCGGTGGTGGCCGTGGTGGTGGTCAACGGCTGGCTCCTGAAGGTGGCGGCCAACCCCCCCGAGATCGAGGGGGCCGTCGCCCCCACCCGGCGCCAGATCACCCGGTTCGCGGGGGCCGAGCACGTGGCGTCGCTCCTGTGGCACGCCACCATGCACCTCACCCCGCTGGTGGTGCTGGCCGTCCTGGGGGCGGCCCAGAACGCCTCGTACTACGTGGCCGCCCAGATCGCCTACGCCCTCTACCTGGTCAGCAGCAACGTGGGGGACGTGCTGGTGGCCGAGGGGGCCATCGAGCGCCGCCACCTCCACCGCAGCCTGCGCAAGGCGGCGGTGCAGGTCGGGACGTTCCTGCTGCCGGGCGTGGCCGTCATGGTGGTGGGGGCGCCCTGGATCCTGGCCGCCTTCGGTGGCGACTACCGCCACGACGCCACCGCCCTGCTGCGGTTGCTGGCCCTCTCGGCGGTGCCCAACACCGTGGTCTCGCTGTTGGTCAGCGTGGCCCACGTGCGGGGCCGCCTGCGCCGGGTGGTCACCCTCTACGCCGGGGTCTTCGTGGCCACCATGGTGGCGTCGTGGCTGGCCATGGGCCCGTGGGGCCTCACCGGGGTGGGCTGGGTGTGGGTCGTGGTCCAGGTGGTGGCCGCCCTGGCCCTCGGCTACGTGACGGCCCGGGACGAGCCCGAGCTGGTCCGGGCCGGGGCCGAGGTGCTGCGGGTGGCGGCCCGGCGGGCCATGGCCTGGGCCCGGGGCCGCCGGGCCCGCCACCGGCTGCCGGCCGGGCTGGACCGGGTGCCCGCCGAGGTCCGGGGTGACCACGGCTGGACCGTGGTGTCGGCCCGTGACGACCGGCTCGTGCTCCGCCGGGACGACGACCAGCAGCTGGTGCGGGCCGCCACCGGGCTCCGGGGCGTCGACGCCGTGGTGGCCCACACCATCGGCCTCCGGGCCCTGCACCGTGATCCCCGCCTGGGCCCCACCCGCTGGCTCATCCCGGAGCTGGTGGCGGCGTCGGAGGACGGCGCCTGGATGGTGGAGACCACCTGCGACGGGACGCCCGGCTCGCTGCTGCCCCCGGACCTCCAGCCGGTGGCCCGGGAGGCGGCGGTGGTGGCCCTCGACCGGCTGCACGAGGCGTGCGCCACGGTCACCGTGGTCGACGACCGGGTGCTGACCCAGTGGGTCGACGCCCCCGGCCGGGTGGTGGCCCGGGCCCTGGCCGACCCGCGGGCCGCGGCCCGCCTGGAGGAGGTCCTGGACGGGCTGCGGGCCGGCCTGGAGGGGCACCGGGTGGTCACCAGCCGGGTCCACGGCAACCTGTCGATGGACGACGTGCTGTTCAGCGACGACGGCCAGCTCGTCACCGGCATCGTCGACTGGGAAGCGACGACCTCGGCCCTCCCCGAGCTCGACGTCCTGCACCTCCTGCTGACCGAGCGCCAGCGCGCCGGCGGGGGGGAGCTGGGCCGCCACGTGGTGGCCATGGCCTCCGACGGCCTGGACGCCGCCGAGCGGCGCCTGCGGGCCCGCACCCTGCCCGCCAACCTCGACCTGCCCGAGCCGCTCCTGGTCCAGCTCACGTGGCTGCACCACGTCTCGTCCCAGATCCTGACCTCGCGCCCCGACCTGGCCCACGGCTGGTGGGTGCGGCGCAACGTCGAGCAGGTCCTCGACCACTTGGTGCCGGCGCCGGATCCGGCCCGGGTCCGGCGGGCCGCGCCCCGCCGCCTGCGGTCGGCCGACGGCGGCACCGGCCCCCTCCGCACGCCGCAGCCGGCGACGGTCACCCTGGGCCTCGGGGCCCTGGCCGTGGCGGCCTGGGTGGTCGGCCTGTGGGGCGCCGATCCGGGGGCCATGACCGACCTGGGCCTCCTGTCCCTCCTGTCGCCGGCCAACGGGGCGGCCCTGGGCCTCCTGCTGGTGGCCTTCGCCGTCGAGGTGGCCCGGGCCCGGCCGGCGGGGTGGCGCCTGGGCACGCCGGTGGTGCTCTTCGTGGCCGCCGTGCACGGCACGCCGGCCGTGCTCTACGGGACGCTTCGCTACGCCTGGGCCTGGAAGCACCTGGGCATCGTCGACTACATCGACCGCCACGGCTCGGTCGACCCCGGCATCGACACCCTCGGCGTCTACCACAACTGGCCCGGCTTCTTCAGCCAGGTGGCCGGCCTCCTCGACCTGATGGGCGTGGAGGAGCCGTTCCGGCTCCTGCGCTGGTGGCCGATGGCCATCGAGCTGGCCACCATCCCGGCCCTGCTGTTCGTCTTCTCGGCCTTCAGCGACGACCGCCGGGTGCGGTGGACCGGTGTGCTGCTGTTCATGGTGGCCAACTGGGTGGGCCAGGACTACTTCTCGCCCCAGTCGGAGGCCTTCGTGCTCTACCTCGTCCTCCTGGGCGTGGTGCTGCACCGCTTCCCGCGCCGGGTGGCCCGGTCCCGGTGGTGGGAGTCCCGGGTCGAGCGGCCCCAGCCGGCGGCGTGGCCGCGCCCGTGGGCCGGGGCGGTCCTGGCCCTCCTGGCCGTGGCCATCGTGACCAGCCACCAGATCACGCCCTTCATGGTCGTGGTGGCCCTGGCCGCCCTGTGGGCCACCCGCCGGGTGCGCAGCGGCTGGCCCCTGGTGGCCACGGCGGGTGCCGGCCTGGTCTGGGTGGCCACCGGGGCCCGGACGTTCGTGGCCGACAACCTGCGGGACCTGGCCTCGACGGTGGGCCAGCCGGTGGGCAACGCCGGGGGCAACTTCGTCGACGCGGCCCAGCTCTCGGCCCACCAGCAGCTCGTGTCGACCATGGGCCGGCTCACGGTGGCCGGCATCGTCGTGGTGGCCGGCGTGGCCGTCCTCCGCCAGGTGTGGGGGCGGCGGCTGCGCCTGGAGGTGCTGGCCCTGGCGGCCAGCCCGGTGCTGCTGGTGGTGACCAACGACTTCGACGGCGAGATCGTCTTCCGGACCTACCTCTTCGCCCTGCCCTTCCTGGCCTGGATGGCGGCCGACGGCATCTGGGCCCGCCGCTCCGAGGCCCCCCCCGGGCCCGGGGGTCGGGCCCGGCGCGCCGTGGCGGTGGCCGTGGTGTCCGCCGTGCTCCTCAGCGGGTTCCTGTACGGCTACTACGGCAAGGACCAGTGGTACCGGTTCAGCGAGGCGGAGGTGGCGGCCTCCGCCCACGTCCTGGCCGAGGCGCCGCCGGGCACGCTGCTGGTCACCGGCACCGACAACTACCCGGTGCAGTTCGCCGGCTACGAGGACCTGACGTACGTCCCCATCGCGTCCGAGCCCGGGACCGAGCAGCGCGCCGTGCTCGACGACCCGGCCACGGTCCTGGGGGAGTGGCTGGCCGACCCCCGGTACGAGGCCGGCTACGTCCTGATCACCCGTTCCCAGCGCGACGAGGCCGATGCCACCGGCGTCCTGCCCCGGGGCGCGCTGACCCGGTTGGAGCGTGACCTGCGGGCCTCTCCCCGGTTCGTGGCCGTGGTCGACACGCCGGACGCCACCGTCTTCGCCCTCCGGGCCGGGCGCTGAGGGCCCCCTCCCCCCCGAGACCCGAGCGCCGGGTGGCCGGGCGGCGTACTGTGCCCTCCGTGGGTGATCTTCGGGGACAGGTCGGGGTGAGATCGGGCCCCTGCGGGGCGCCCTCGACCGGGGATCGGGGCCCGACGTGAGCAACCCGCCGCCGCCTCCGCCCGGACCGGCCGGTGAGACCGTGCCGTTCACCCCGCAGTCGACGCCCGGCGGGTACCCGCCCGGTCCCGGGCCCCAGGGGCCGGCGCCCGCGCCCCCCGGCTACGGCCCTCCCGGGTACGGCCCGCCCGGGTACGGCCCGCCCCCCGGGTACGGCCCTCCCCCCGGTCCCCCGCCCTCGGGTGGGGGCAACGGCGCCCTCGTCGCCCTCCTGATCGGGGTGGGGGCCCTGCTGCTGGTGGCCGGCATCGTGATCGCCGTCGTGGTGGTCAACGGCGACGACGGTGGGGACGAGGTGGCCGAGGAGGTCTTCCTGGAGCCCATCTCCTCGGCCCGCGACCCCTTCACCACCCCGGTGGGCCAGGACGAGACGGTGCCCACCACCACCGGGACCGCGGCCGGCCGGGCCATCGCCTCCACCTCCGGCGGGGAGCCCGGCCTCTACGGCGGGACCCAACGGGAGGGGGCGTGCGACACCGAGCAGCTGGCCACCTTCCTCCAGGACAACCCGGCCAAGGCCCGGGCCTGGGCCACCGTGTTGGGCATCACCCCGGCCGAGATCCCGTCCTTCATCGACCGTCTCACCCCGGTGGTGCTGCGGTCCGACACCCGGGTCACCAACCACGGCTTCCGGGACGGGCGGGCCGTGGCCAGCCAGGCCGTGCTCCAGGCCGGCACCGCGGTGCTGGTCGACGACCGGGGCCAGCCGGTGACCAAGTGCTACTGCGGCAACCCCCTCACCGCCCCCCGGGCGGTGCCCCAGCGCTACACCGGCCCCCGTTGGGCCGGCTTCTCCGAGGGCGGCCTGACCGTCGTCGTCGAGCACACCACGGTCATCGAGACCTTCGTCCTGGTCGACATCACCACCGGCGAGACCTTCTCCCGGCCGGTCGGGACCAGCGGCGACGACGACGGGCCAGCCCAGCCGCCGCCGGCGACCACCACCACCACGACGGCCCCGCCGGCCACCACCGCGGCCCCGGGCACCACGGAGCCGCCGGACACCACCGCGCCACCGGGCGGAGGCGACGAGGTGGAGGGCAGCTACACGTACCATGCCACGATCGCCGAGGGCTCGAGCGGGAACTGCACGGCCTACGACGGCACCTTCGAGGTGACGGTGGACGGCTCGGGCGACGACCGCACGGTGCGCTTCGACGCCGGCAGCGGCGGCGTGCTGGAGGGTCCGCTGGGCCCCGACGACTCCTTCGACCTGAGCGCCCCGCTGCCCTCGGGCTCCGGCACCCAGACCCTGACCGGGAGCTTCACCGTGGCGGGCGGCACGATCAGCATCTCCGGCAGCGGCACGGTGGACGGCGGCGGCGTCCTCTGCAACCTGACCTTCACCGGAGAGCGCTTCCCCTGATCACCGGGGGTGCCGCCGGGCGGCCGTTTCCTCTCTAGACCGCCCGGTCAATAGATTGCCGGCCATGGAACTCAACGGGATCAGCGCAATCGTCACCGGGGGGGCGTCCGGCCTCGGGGAGGCCACCGCCCGCCTGCTGGCCGCTCGGGGCGCCAAGGTCGTGGTGGCCGACATGAACGCCGAGAAGGGTGAGGCCGTGGCCTCGGACATCGGCGGCACCTTCGCCACCACCGACGTGGCCGACGTGGACCACGCCATCGCCGCCATCGAGGCGGCCAAGGAGCTCGGCCCGCTGCGGGCCGTGGTCAACGCGGCCGGCATCGGCTGGGCCACCCGCACCATCGGCAAGGACGGCGAGTACAGCTCGGCTCACGACCTCGACATCTTCAAGAAGGTCATCGAGGTCAACCTGGTGGGTACGTTCAACGTGACCCGCCTGGCGGCCACGGCCATGAGCCAGCTGGAGCCGGCCGACGAGTTCGGCGAGCGGGGAGCCATCGTCAACGTGGCCTCGGTGGCCGCCTTCGACGGCCAGATCGGCCAGGCCTCGTACTCGGCCTCCAAGGGCGGGGTGGTGGGCATGACCCTGCCCATCGCCCGCGACCTCTCGGCGGTGGGCATCCGGGTCAACTGCATCGCCCCCGGGCTCATCGACACCCCCATCTACGGCACCGGCGAGGCCTCGGAGCAGTTCAAGGACCGCCTCAAGGCCGGCGTCCTGTTCCCCAAGCGCCTGGGCACCTCCGAGGAGTTCGCCTCGCTGGCCCTCGAGCTGCTGTCCAACAGCTACCTCAACGCCGAGACGGTCCGCATCGACGGCGGCATCCGGATGCAACCGAAGTAGCGCCCCAGGCGGGTCGTGTCGCGCCCGGACCGGAACACGCCGTCGGGCCCGGTGGTTGGACTCCGCGTCCGCTCCCTCCCGGGGCGAGGACGCGAGGAGGACCACCATGGCCACCGCCACCTGGAACGGGACCGTCGTCGCCCGCTCCGACGACACCGTCGTCGTCGAGGGCAACCACTACTTCCCCCGTGACGCCCTGGCCGTCGAGGTCCGGGACAACCCCCAGACCTCGGTGTGCCCCTGGAAGGGCACGGCCAGCTACCTGGACCTGGTGGTCGACGGCCAGGTCAACGAGGGGGCGGCCTGGTACTACCCGGAGCCCGAGGAGGCGGCGGCCGAGATCCAGGACCGGGTGGCCTTCTGGAGGGGTGTCGAGGTCACCGACTGAGCCGCCCCGGCCCCGGCCCCGGGGTCAGGCCGCCGGACGGTCGAGGAGGGCGCGCAGGGCTGGTTCCAGCTCGGGGTCCTCGAAGGTGAAGCCGGCCTCGGTGAGGGCGGCGGGCCGCACCTTGGCGCTGGGGAACAGCAGGTTGTCGACCAGCGGGCCGATGCCGGCCGGGAGCTTGGTCAGCAGGTGGGGGAGGGGGATCACCGCCGGCCGGCGCAGCACCCGGCCCAGGGTGCGGGCGAAGGTGGCGTTGGTGACCGGCGCCGGGGCGGCCAGGTTGACCGGGCCGGCCACGTCGTGGTCGAGCAGGAAGCGGATGGCCCGCACCTCATCCGCCAGGGTGATCCACGGCAGCCACTGGTCGCCCCGGCCGGCCCGGCCCCCCAGGCCCAGCTTGAACGGGAGGAGCTGCTTGGCCAGCGCCCCGCCCTCGGGGTCGAGCACGATGCCGCTGCGCAGGTGGGCCACCCGGATGCCCGCCTGCCGGGCCACCCCGGCGGCCGCCTCCCACGCCGTGCACAGCTCGGGCAGGAACCCGTCGCCGGCCGGGCTGGCCTCGGTCAGCTCCTCGTCGCCCCGGTCGCCGTAGTAGCCGACGGCCGAGCCCGAGAGCAGCACGCGGGGCGAGACGTCGAGAGCGGCCAGGGCCTCGCTGAGGAGGGCGGTGCCCCGGGTGCGGCTCTCCCGGACCCGGCGCTTGTGCTCGTCGGTCCAGCGCCCGGCGGCGATGCCCTCGCCGGCCAGGTGGACCACGCCGTCCACCCCCTCCAGGGCCGCGGTGTCGATCTCGCCGGCCTCGATGTCCCAGCGGACGTCGCCCTCGCCGACCCGGCCCCCGGCCCGGACCAGGCGGGCCACCCGGTGGCCGTCGGCCTGGAGGGAGCGGACGAGGGCGGAGCCGATGAGGCCCCGGGAGCCGGACACGGCGATGCGCATGCCCCCGTCCTAGCGCAGCGGGGCCCGCCTGTCGCCCGGGAGCGGCGGGGCGTGGAGCGGAGCCGACGGGTCCCGTAGGGTGCCCGACCCATGAGCACCCGCCGCCTCATCGCCGCCGCCCTGCTGTGCGGCCTGGCCATCCTGGTGGCCTTCGCTGTCCAGGTCGTCCTGGCCGGCCGCTGACCGGCCGGTGACCGGGTCCGCGGCGGTCCCGGCGACAGGTCGGTCACGATAGGGTCGGCCACATGGCCGACACGCACGACCTGGTGATCATCGGTGGTGGCCCCGGTGGCTACGCCGCCGCCCTGTACGGCGCGGCGGCCGGCCTGGATGTGGCCATGATCGAGAACCGCCGCCTCGGCGGCACCTGCCTCAATCGGGGCTGCATCCCGGCCAAGGAGCTGCTCCAGACGGCCGAGGTGGCCCGCACCGTCAGCGACGCCGGCCGCTTCGGCATTGCCACCACCGGCGACGTCACCCTCGACTTCCCGGCCTCGACCGACCGCATGTGGTCGGTGGTCGACCAGCTGGTGAAGGGCCTGGGCAGCCTGCTCAAGGGGCGCAAGGTCACCGTCATCGAGGGCACCGGCACCCTGGGCCCCGACCGGACCGTCACCGTCACCGGTGCCGACGGGCAGTCGAGCGCCGTCACCGGCGAGAACGTCCTGCTGGCCAGCGGCTCGGTGCCCCGCACCATCCCCGGCTTCGAGGTCGGGGACCGGGTCCTCACCTCCGACGAGGTCTTCCAGCTCGACCAGGTCCCCGACAAGGTGGCGGTCATCGGCGGCGGGGCCATCGGCTGCGAGTTCGCCTCCATGCTGGCCGACCTGGGGGCCGAGGTGACCGTGCTCGAAGCCCTGCCCGGCATCCTGCCCGGCGTCGACCAGGACGTGGTGAAGCTGGTGGGCCGGGCCTTCGAGAAGCGGGGCATCACCATCCGCACCGGGGTCAAGGTCGAGGGCCACGAGCCCTCCGACCGCGGCACCACGGTGCGCCTGGAGGGCGGCGACACCGTCGCCGTGGACAAGGTCGTGGTCTCGGTGGGCCGGCGTCCCCTCTCGGACTCGCTGGGCCTCGGCGGCACCGGCGTCGAGGTCGACGACCGGGGCTTCGTGAAGGTCGACGAGTGGTGCCGCACCTCGGCCGACGGCGTGTTCGCGGTGGGCGACCTGATCGCCACCCCGGGCCTGGCCCACGTGGCCTACGCCGAGTCGATCCTGGTCATCAAGCAGATCATGGGCGAGGCCGCGGTGCCGGTCGACTACGGCCGGGTGCCGTGGTGCGTCTACTGCCACCCCGAGGTGGCCTTCGTGGGCCTGACCGAGGAGGCGGCCAAGGCCGCCGGCCACGACGTGGTGGTGTCGAAGCACCGCTGGACCGGCAACGGCCGGGCCATGATCCTGGGCGAGACCGAGGGCATGGTGAAGGTCATCGCCGAGCGGGCCGAGGACGGCACCGGTGGCCGCATCCTCGGGGTCCACATGGCCGGCCCGTGGGTCACCGAGCAGCTGGGCCAGGGCTACCTGGCCGTCAACTGGGAGGCCACCGTCGACGAGGTGGCCCAGTTCATCCAGCCCCACCCGTCGCTGTCGGAGAACTTCGGCGAGACCGTGCTGTCCCTCACCGGCCGCGGCCTCCACGGCTGAGCCCCCGTCCCCACCCCAGGAGTCCTTCCCCCATGGCCGAGATCCAGATGCCCCAGCTGGGTGAGACCGTCACCGAGGGCACCATCACCAAGTGGCTCAAGTCCGTCGGCGACGAGATCTCCGAGGACGAGGCCATCGTCGAGGTGTCGACCGACAAGGTCGACTCCGAGATCCCCTCGCCGGTGAGCGGGACGCTGACCGAGATCAAGGTCGAGGAGGGCGAGACCGTCGACGTGGGCACGGTGCTGGCCCTGGTGGGCGACGGCGCCGCCGGGGGCGGCAATGACGGTGGCGGCGCCGATGCCGGCAGCGAGGCCGAGGGCGGGGGGGCCGAGGAGCAGGCCCAGGCGTCGGCCAGCTCCGACGTGCCGTCCTCCGGTCGGCCCGAGGACCAGGGGGCCGAGGCCGAGGCCAAGGAGGCCGAGGCCGAAGCCGAGATCGACGCCGCCACCGAGCCGTCGGGCGGGGGCCAGGCCCCGGAGCCCGACACCGCTGACACCGCCGGCGGCGGCGATGCCGCGGCCGAGGCCGACACCGACGCCCAGGGCCCGGCCCAGGCCCCGCCGCCGCCACCGTCCGGTGGGTCGGCCGAGGGCATGGTGCTCTCGCCCGTGGTCCGGCGCCTCATCGCCGAGAACGACCTCGACCCGGCCTCCCTCACCGGGACCGGGGCCGGCGGGCGCATCACCCGCAGCGACGTCCTGGCCGCCGTGGAGGGCGGGGGAGGGGGCCGGGCCCCGGCCGCCCGCCCCTCGGCCCCGCCCGGAGCCCCGGCCGGGGCCGAGCGGCCCTCACCGGCCCCGGCGGCCGCCCCGGCACCCCGGACCGCGCCGGCCCGGGCCGGCGAGAGCGACACGTCGGTGCCGTTCAACAACATCCGGCGCCGCACCGGCGAGCACATGGTGCGCTCGGCCGCCACCAGCCCCCACGCCTACACGGCCATGGAGGTCGACATGGAGGGGGTGGAGCGGGTCCGCCAGGCCCACAAGCAGCGGGTGCGCGACGAGCTGGGCATCAGCCTGACCTACCTGCCCTTCGTGACCCGGGCCCTGGTCGACGCCCTGGCCGAGTTCCCCCACATGAACGCCAGCGTGGGCGAGGGCGAGCTGGTGGTCCACCACGACGTGAACGTGGGCTACGCCGTCGACCTGGGCTACGAGGGCCTCATCGTGCCGGTGGTGCACGGGGCCCAGGACCTGCGGCTGCCGGCCATCTCCCGGGCGGTGGCCGACCTGGCCGACCGGGCCCGCAGCCGCAAGCTGTCGGCCGACGAGATCAGCGGCGGCACGGTCACCATCACCAACGCCGGGGCCTCGGGCACCCTGGTCCAGCTCCCCATCATCAACCAGCCCCAGGTCATGATCCTCTCCACCGAGGGGGTCAACCGCCGGCCGGTGGTGGTGACCGACGCCGACGGCAACGAGGCCATCGCCATCCGCTCGGTCGGCAACCTGACCCTGGGCTGGGACCACCGGGCCTT
Source organism: Acidimicrobiales bacterium (assembly GCA_035630295.1). Taxonomy (NCBI): domain Bacteria; kingdom Bacillati; phylum Actinomycetota; class Acidimicrobiia; order Acidimicrobiales; species Acidimicrobiales bacterium. The sequence goes on from DASQKY010000020.1 coordinate 43,307, forward strand.
CGACGGCGCCTACGCCGCCGCCTTCCTGCGGCGGGTGGTCGACATCCTGGAGACCCGCGACTGGGAGGCCGAGCTCTAGGTGGCGGCGCTGGCCGCTCCTGCCGTGCCCCCGCTGCACGTCCGATGGCTGGGCCGGGTGCGCTACCGCGACGCGCTGGCCCTGCAGCACGGCTTGCACCGCACCCCGGGCCACGACCACCTGCTCCTCCTGGAGCACCCCAAGGTCTTCACCCTCGGGGTGCGGGCCGAGGTCGGCCACGTCCTGGTGCCACCGGCCCAGGTGGGCGCGGAGCTGGAGCGGTCCGACCGGGGCGGTGACGTCACCTACCACGGGCCGGGCCAGCTGGTGGGCTACCCGATCCTGACCGTGCCCGGCGCCGGTGGCGGCTCGAAGCCCGACACCGTGGCCTACGTCCGCTCGGTCGAGCAGTTGGTGATCGACACCTTGGCCGAGCTGGGGGTCGAGGCCGGCCGCCTTCCCGAGTACCCGGGGGTGTGGGTCGGCTTGGACGGCCCCGAGCCCCGGAAGATCTGCGCCCTGGGCGTGCGCCTCACCCGGGGCCGCTCGATGCACGGCTTCGCCCTCAACGTCGACCCCGACATGGACATGTTCCGGGCCATCGTCCCCTGCGGCATCGCCGAGCGGCCGGTGACCTCGCTGCGGGCCGAGGGCGTCGGCGCCTCGATGCGGGACGTGGTCGAGGTGGTGGCCCGGCTGGCCGCCGAGCGGTGGGGGGCCGCGGGGGCCGACCGGGCCGACGTGGTGTGGCGGGCCTCGACCGCCGATCTGGCCCCGTTCAGCCGGGGCGAGGGACCGGGGGAGCCGGCCCAGCGGGTGCCCGACGGCCTGCAGGGGGCGGCCGAGGAGGGCACGTCGGTGCGGCTGCTGGGGCGCCTGGCCGAGGCCGGCGTGACCCAGGGGGTGGCCATCGCCGAGCGGAAGCCGGAGTGGATGAGGGCCCGGTTCCGCATCACCGACGACTACCGCCGGCTCAAGCGCACCCTGCGGGACCTGGACCTGGTCACCGTGTGCGAGGAGGCCGGCTGCCCCAACATCTTCGAGTGCTGGTCCGACGGCACGGCCACGTTCATGATCAACGGCGAGCGCTGCACCCGGGCCTGCGGCTTCTGCCTGGTCGACACCCGCCACCCCCAGGCCCTCGACCCCGGGGAGCCGGAGCGGGTGGCCGAGGCCGTGGCTCGCATGGACCTGGCCCACGCCGTGGTCACCGCGGTGGCCCGGGACGACCTGGCCGACGGGGGAGCCTCGGGCTTCGCGGCCACGGTGCGGGCCATCCGGGCCCGCCGGCCGGCCACCGCCGTCGAGGTGCTCATCCCCGACTGCAAGGGCGACCCCGAGGCCCTGGCCGCCATCTTCGACACCAGGCCCGACGTGCTCAACCACAACCTGGAGACGGTGGCCCGACTCCAACGGGCGGTGCGGCCCTCGGCCGGCTACGCCCGTAGCCTGTCGGTCCTGGCCCGGGCCCAGGAGGCCGGGCTGGTCACCAAGTCCAGCCTCATCGTGGGCCTGGGAGAGAGCGAGGACGAGCTGGTCGAGGCCCTGGCCGACCTGGCCGCGGTGGGCTGCGACATCGTGACCGTGGGCCAGTACCTGCGGCCCACCACCCACCACCTGCCGGTGGCCCGGTGGTGGACGCCCGAGGAGCTGGCCCGGGTGGCCCAGGTCGGCCAGGCCATGGGCATCGGCCACGTCGAGGCCAGCCCCCTCACCCGGTCCAGCTACCACGCCCGCCAGTCGGCCGATGCCGTCCGCGCCACCCCGGTGGCGGTGGGGGCCGCCCCCTGATGGGGGGCGCCCTCAGCGCTCGACGGGCTCGGTGGTGGGGAGCGGGGCGGCGGCGGCCTCGTCGGCCGACACGCTGGCGTAGCCCTTGCGCTTGCGGCGGCCCAGCAGGCCGGAGGAGCGCTGGCCCTCGTCGTAGCCGCCGTAGCTGTAGCCGTAGCCGTACCCGTAGGCATACGCCGCCTCGGCCTCCAGGCCGTTGAGGACGATGCCGACCAGGGGGGCGTCGACCTGGTCGAGCAGCTCGAGCGAGCGGCGCAGGCCCCGCTTGGTGGTGCTGCCCACGGTGGTGACCAGCACGGTGGCGTCGACCTGGCTGGCCAGCACCACGGCGTCGGCCACCGGCAGCAGCGGCGGGCAGTCGAGGAGCACGTAGTCGGCGTAGTCGGCGATGGAGTCGAGCAGGGTCTGGGCCGTCCGCGACGAGAGCAGCTCGGACGGGTTGGGCGGAGGCGGCCCCGAGGCCAGCACGGCGAGGCGGGGGACGTCGGGCACGGGCTGCACGGCGGTGTCGGCGCCGTGCTCGCCCAGGATCATCGAGGTGAGGCCGATGTGGTTGTCGAGGCCGAAGAACTGGTGGAGGCGGGGCCGACGCAGGTCGCAGTCGATGAGCACGACCCGGTGGCCGGCCCGGGCGAAGGTCACGCCCAGGTTGGCCAGGGTGGTGGTCTTGCCCTCCGAGGCCGAGGCACTGGTGAGCTGGATCACCTTGATGGTGCGCTCGACCCCGATGAACTGCAGGGAGGTGCGCAGGCCGCGGTAGGTCTCGGCCACCGGCGACTTGGGCGCCGTCAGGGACACCAGCTGCGGCTCGGCCCGGTTGCGCCACGACTCCAGCCTGGGGATCAGGCCCAGCACGTCGACGCCCCCGGTGACGGTGTCGAGGTCGTCCTTGGAACGGATGCGATCGTCGAGGTACTCCCGGAGGAAGGCGAGACCGGCGCCCAGCAGGAGCCCGAGCACCAGGGCGATGGCGGCGTTGCGGATGGGGTCCGGGGCGAACGGCGAGGCCGGCTCGCTGGCGGTGGACACGATCTCCCCGCCGCCGTCGGCCCGGGCCCCGTTGAGGGAGAGCTGGAGCTGGCCCAGGCGCTCGGAGTACCCGCCCCGCTGGGTCTGGAGCGAGATCCGCTGGGCGTCGCGGGCGGCGGCGGCCTGGTCACGCTGGTCGAGGAGGACCTGGTAGGCCGGGTCCTCGGGGTCGGTGGCGTCGACCTGGGCCTGCAGCTCGGCCACGCCGACGTCAGCCTGCTGGAGCTGGTCGTCGACCTCGGTCAGCTGCTGCTGGAGGACCTCGACGGCGGCCTCCAGCTCGGCCACGTTGGTGTCGCGGCGGATGGTGATGAAGATCTCGGCGTAGGCGTTGGCCTCGCGGGCGGCCCGGGCCGGCTCGCCGTCGGTGGCACTGATGCTCACCACGCTGGTGTCGCCCTTGGGGGCGATGGACACCGAGGCGGTGTAGCCGAGCTCGTCCCGCACGGCGTCACGGACGGAGCGGGAGCGCATGACCTCGATCTCGGTCTGCACCCGCTGGGTCTCGTCGAAGCTGTTGGTCGGCTGCTGGTCGCCGGAGATGATGTCCTGGGTGCCCTGCCGGCGGAGGAGGATCTCGGCGGTGGCCCGGTACTGCGGCTCCTGCAGGAGGGAGAGGCCGAGGGCGACGGCCACCACGGCGATGGCGGTCAGGGCGATGGTGAGCTTCCGACGGCGGAGGACGGTGAGGTAGTCCCGGAGCTCGAGCTGGTCGGTCTCACGTCGGTCGGTCATCGAGTGCACGGTAGTGGCTGGGTCCTTCGGGGCCGGAGCCCGGGATGGCCGTGGGAGGCACGGATCGGCGGGGTCGTCGTGGGAGGGGAACCGGCCGGGGTCGGGGACCGGGGGCCGAGACGCGGACCAGCCCGGTGCCGGGCACCGGGCTGGTCAGAGAGTGCTGGAAAGGGAGGGTCAGGCGGTGGCGCTGCGCCGCTTGGTGGCGACGAGAGCGAAGGCCGCGCCGGCCAGGACCAGGCCGCCACCGAGCTTCAGGAGGAGGCTGGTGTCGTCGGCGCCGGTGCGGGGCAGCGGGGTGGCCGTGGTGGTGGTCACCGTGGTGGTGCCCCCGCCGCTGCCGCCCACCGTGATGGTGGTGCTGAGCACCTCGCCACCGCAGGTGACGGTGAGGGTGTAGACGCCGGGCTCGAGGTCCGAGGGGATGGTCACCGGACCCGAGAACTGGTCGTCGACCACCGGGATGGTCCCGAGGGAGCCCTCGCCCTCGATGGCCACCTCGACCTCGTCGGCCGCTTCACAGGTGCCGGAGATGGTGGTGGTCTCGCCAGGGGCGGGGTTGCTGTTCGAGATGGTGGCGGAGAAGACTTCGCCGTACTGGGCTGCAGCCGGGGTGGCCAGGAGGGCCACCAGAGCCGCAGCGATGATCACGATCTTCTTGAGCATGGTGCAAGGCTCCGAGGGACGCAGCGGTCAGGACCGGAGCAGTTTGCTACATGAGACGGCTCCGTGTCCAGGACCGTGCTCCGTGGGGGTGCCATCACGCTCCGGACGGCAGCGCCAGCCGCCGCCGGCCGTCGCCCTGGTCGATGTGTCGCACGACCCTTTTTCCGTCGCCCACCGTGGCCCGCACCGTGACCTGGTCGGGGTTGGTGGTCGGGTGGGGGGCGAGGTCCAGCACGTAGCCGCCGGCCACGTCGAGGGCCCCCCGGAGCTCCAGCTCGAGGGTCACCGCCCCACCGGGCGGGACCGAGACCAGGCGCGAGTACACGGGGAAGCCGGCTTCGACCTGGGACTCCATGCCCACCGGCCGGCCGTCCAGCGTGGCCCGCACCAGGCCGTGGGGCGTGTGGACCGACAGGAGCATGAGGTTGGTGCCCGGCGGGTCACCCCGGGTGTTGCCGATCACGTAGGCCGGGACGGAGCCGTCCAGGGGGGCGTCGTTGCGGACGGTGATGCGGGCCGTGGCCCGGACCCCGCCGTCGGAGGCGACGTCCACGTCGTAGTCGACGGTCCGGCTCTGGAACACGTCGATCTTGTTGTTGCTGGTGTTCTGGCTGGAGAGGGCCAGGAAGTCGTGGTCGGGCCGGGCCTCGGGGAAGGCCCCGGTGGCGCCGAGGCGGGCGAAGAGGGCCTGCTCGGGGCCCCGGGGCGACCAGAGGCGGATGCGGCCCTGCTGGGTCGGGGGGGCGAGCACGTCGGCCAGCTGGCGGGGGCCGGGCAGGTCGCCGGTCGTGAGCTGGTCGAAGGTGGTCTCCACCAGGCGGGACAGGGCCTCGTTCTGCTGCTGCCCGTCCGGGAACAGGGCGTAGTTGTCCCGGAGCAGGAACTCGGCCGCGTTGTCGGAGGTGAGGACCCGATCGAAGCCCTCCACCTCGACGGGGCCGGTGAAGGTCAGGAGGGCGGCCAGAGCGATGGGATCGATGCTGATGACGCCGTCCAGCTCCCCCCGTCCGGTCTGCGGGTAGATCTCGCGCATCACCTGGGCGTCGTAGGGGAAGTGGGGCGAGAACGTGACGTCGCCCACGTAGCGCTCGGGGGCGAACCGCCCGTAGCGGGCCAGGTACTCCTCCGGGCCGGTGATGGTCGGCGGGGCCGCCCCGTCGATGGGCACCAGGTCGGTGAAGGGGCCGGAGTCGGTGAGGCGGAGCTCGCCACCGTCGGTGGTGATCTCGGCCCAGCTGCCCATGAAGCCCCCGGAGCCGCGGAGCTCGGCCGGCGTGACGAAGGCGACCAGGTAGCGACGGGGCCCGTCGCCCCCGAGGAGGCCGGGGGCCACCTGCACGGCCTCGTCGGCCAGCGCCGCCTCCCGCTGGGCCTGGGCCAGCTCCCCGTCGAGGTCGTCGAGGCCGTCGGCCACGGGGGCGACGAGCCAGCCCGAGTCGTCGTCGGCCAGCGACCGCCGGGCGCCGTCCAGGGAGCCGATGGTGCGGGCCAGCGGTGCCTGGACCGACCGGATGCGGCCCAGGTCGAACCGCCCGTCGGTCGATCGCAGCCGGTCGTAGTCGACCGCCCCCGCCGTCGCCCCCGCGGTGACGCTCAGCTGGTGGCCCTCCGCCGCCGCGCTGCTGAGGGCCCGGGCGTGCTGGCCGAGCACCGGCACGGCCCGGGCCGGGGCCGCCCACCAGGCCCCGAGCGAGGAGTCGGCCCGCTCGAAGGCCGAGGCGGCCCGAGCGAAGCTGGCCTGGGCGGCGTCGGTCTCGCCCCGCCGGGTGGCCGACAGCCCGGCCCGGGCGTCGCCGGTGGCCCGGTCCAGGCCACCGGCCAGGGACAGCACCAGGGCGCAGTAGGCGCCTCCGACCACCCCGACCAGCACCACCAGGGCCAGCGCCACCCGGCGGATGGCTCGGCGCTCGTGGCGCCGGCTCTTGCGGTAGCCGGAGACCAGGACGGGGGTCACCGCCAGTGCTGCGACCAGGGCCGTGGCCCCGTGGAAGCCGACGTCGGGGAGCCGGAGGAGGGCCTGGACGGCCAGTGCCCCGGTGGCCGCCCCCCACAGGCGCGACCGGCGGGACCGGCGGGCCCCGGCGAAGGCGGTCGCCCCCGAGGCCAGCGCCGGGACCAGCGCCCACCCGCCCGAGAACGCCACCGCGGCCACGGCCGGGGTGAGCACGGCCCAGCGGGTGGACCGGGCCGCGGCCAGGGTCACGACGACGGCGGCGGCCGCGCTGAGGAGGACGTCGACCACGTCGGTCCCGGTCGGGTGGCACCCGGCCAGGGCCCCTCCCACCGCGGCAGCGGCGGCGAAGGCCCGGGCCGCGAGGGCCTCGTGGCGCGCCGGCCCACGTCGACGCCTCGACGGGTCGCCGGGCACGGATCGGGAGGAGGTCGTGGTCATGCGGTGCACGGGGCCGGGACGCCTCGCCACGGGAGGGGGCGGCCGACGGGGGGACGGTACGGCGCCCACCGCCCCGGCCCCAAGCGGGGGCGCCCCGTTGGGGTCCGCCCCGGGTGAGGACCCGGTGGCCACCCGGGCGCCGGTGGTAGGGTCGACGGGCCCGCAGCCCGACCGTCGGCGACACCCGCCGTGCAGGAGGACCATGTGATCGCAGGCCCAGGGACCAGGGAGGCGAGCCCGTGGTGACCATACGGCCCGACGCCCGCATCTTCGTGGCCGGGCACCGTGGCCTGGTCGGCTCGGCCGTGGTCCGGCGCCTGCGGAGCGAGGGCTACACCAACCTGCTCCTCGCCGGTCGTGACCAGCTCGACCTCCGGGACCAGGCCGCCGTCAACTACTGGTTCCGGGCCAACCGCCCCGAGTACGTGTTCCTGGTGGCCGGCACGGTCGGCGGGATCCTGGCCAACTCCACCCGGCCCGCCGAGTTCCTCTACGACAACATGATGATCCACGCCACGGTGGTGGAGGCCTCGCACCGCTTCGGTGTCGCCAAGCTGCTCTACCTCGGGAGCTCGTGCATCTACCCGAGGCTGTCGAGCCAGCCCATCACCGAGGACCAGCTCCTCAGCGGCCCGCTGGAGCCGACCAACGAGGCCTACGCCTTGGCCAAGATCGCGGGGATCAAGCTGTGCGACTCGTACCGGGCCCAGTACGGCTGCAACTTCGTCTCCGCCATGCCGACCAACCTCTACGGGCCGTACGACAACTTCGACCTGGCCTCCAGCCACGTCCTCCCGGCCCTGATTCGCAAGTTCCACGACGCGCGGGCGACCGGGGCCCAGGAGGTCGAGGTGTGGGGCTCGGGCATCCCCAAGCGTGAGTTCCTGCACGTGGACGACCTGGCCGACGCCTGCCTCTTCCTCCTGGAGCGCTACGAGGAGCCGGGCCCGATCAACGTGGGCACCGGGGAGGACCTCAGCATCCGCGAGTTGGCGGAGATGGTCCGCGACATCGTCCACCCAGGGGCGGTGTTGGTGTTCGACCCCACCAAGCCCGACGGCACGCCGCGGAAGGTCCTGGACGTGAGCCGGCTGGACGCGCTCGGGTGGCGCGCCTCCGTCGGTCTGCGCGAGGGCATCGAGAGCACCTACCGGTGGTTCCTCGAGAGCAAGGTTCACGCGCCCGCGTCCTGAGCCGTGCCCTGGTGAGGGCTCGGCCGTCGCGGGCGGGAGGCTAGGGCGAGTCGGGGCCACCTGGCCCCGACGGGTCGTGGCCCACGGTGGCTTCGATGAAGAAGCTCTCGGGCCGCGTCTCGACGGCGGCGAGGTCGGGGAGCTCGCCGTCGCGGTACTGGCGCCGGGTGCAGGCCACGAAGCCCACGTCCTCCAGCATCTCGCGCACCAGCGGGTAGGTCGGCTGCCAGCGGTGGTAGGCCCCCGAGACCAGGTGGGACAGGCGCGTGCGCGGAGGCTGGGCTGCCGGCGCTGCGGCCAGGGCCTCGTTGTAGCGACGGGCCGCCTCGGCTGAGCCGTCCTCGACCAGGGCCCGGGCGATCTGCTCCCCGTCCGGCAGGGCGAGCCGGATCCGGCCGCCGGGACGCAGCACCCGCCGGCACTCGGCGAGGAGGCCCTCGGCTACGTCGAGGTACATGTGCTCGAGCGTGTGGGAGGAGTAGACGGCCTCGACGGTGCCGTCCTCGTAGGGCAGCCCCCGGCGGGCGTCCCAGTAGCGGATCCCCTTCGACCACGCCGCCATGTGGCCGGCGTCGATCAGGCCCACCTTGCGCAGCGCGGCCTTGGCCAGGGGGAGGCGGTCCAAGAGGATGTTCGGCGAGCGGTCCAGGTTGTGCCACCCCGGCACGGCGTCGGGGCCGCTCCCGAGGTTCAGGCGGATGGGCTCTCGGCCCGCCGGGCTGCGGGGCGGTGCCGAGCTGGCCGACGGGCTGGGGAGGTGGAGGGAGCGACGCATCAGCAACCAGGGGGAGGGGACGGTGGACGAGACGTGGTCCGGCGGCCGAGGGTGTCGGCGATACTGTCTGCCAGGCGCCGGCCCGGCCGGGAGGGACGCACGCTCTCGGACAGCTTTCTACGCCATCAGCCCGCGCCTCTGCCCATCACCCGACGGCGCCACGGTCGACCCTTGATCCCACACGCCATCTCCGCAGCGGTCCGTCGGTCTCTCGGGCGGGTGGCCTCCGCCCGCCGGAGGTACCGGTCGGCAGCCGGCCGGGTGTCGTGGTCGATCCTCGACCAGATGGTCTCGAACGGCACCAACGCGGCAGCCACGGTGCTGGCCGCCCGGGAGCTCACCCCGGTGGGGTTCGGCGCCTTTGCGGCCACGGTGGTGTCCTTCACCATCACCGTCGGAGGAGCGCGGGCCCTCGCCCTCGAAGCCGCCCTGGTCCGGGGCCAGGAGTCGGGTCGTCGCCTGATGGCCGACCTGTCCAGCGCGGTCACCGCCTTCGTGCCCGTGCCCGTGGTGGTCCTGCTCGGAGCCGGGGCGCTGGTCGGCGGGTCGGTCGGCGCCTGCCTGGTGGCGTTCGCGGCGTGCCTCCCCGGCCTCGTCCTGCAGGACGCCTGGCGGTACGCCAGCTTCACCGGACGACGTCCCCGAGCCGCCTTCGCCTCCGACGTGGCCTGGTTGGTCGGCATGGTGGCCAGCTTCGGCGCGCTGACCGCGGTCAGGGGCGAGATCCGGCCGGAGTGGACCGTCCTGGCCTGGGCCGGGCCCGGGGCGGTGCTGGGGATGGGCACGGTAGCTGTCCAGCGCCTCCGCCTCAGCGCCCGCGTCGGCGTGTGGTGGATCCGGGCCAACCTGGACCTGGGGGGGCGTTACCTGGTCGACTTCATCGGGACGTTGGGAATCGCCCAGGTGGCCCTGTACGCCCTGGTCCTGATCTCCGGGATCGCCGCCCTGGGGGGGGTCCGGGCCGGCTACGCCCTCTTCGGGCCCTTGCAGGTGCTGTACGTGAGCGTCATGGTCACCCTGGTCCCCGACGGGCGACGGCTGGCCCTCCGCTCGTCCCGCCGGCTGGTGGAGGTCCTGGTGGTGACGTCGGTGATCCTGTTGCTGGTGACGGTGGCCATCGGTGTCGTGCTCTCCCTCCGGGCCTTCGATCCGGTGGGCGAGCTGCTGTTCGGCGCCACCTGGCCGAGCGCCCGGGACCTGGTGGTGCCGGTCTGCGCCCAGACCTGCGCTGGCGCGGTGCTGGCCGGGCCGACCATGGGCCTTCGTGCATTGGAGGAGGCCGCCGTGCTCCTGCGCATCCGGCTCTACTCGGCCGCGCCTACCCTCGTCCTCGCCTGCCTGGGGGCCGTCCTGGGCGAGGCCCCCGGCATGGTCTACGGCCTGACCGTTGGGTCGGCGGGCTCCGCGGCGTGGCACTGGGTGGCCCTGAGGTCCGCCCTCGCCCGGCCCACCGTCCCGGTGGCAGCCGAGGGTCCGCTCGGCCCGCCGGTGGTTCGACGGCGCGGGGCGCGGGTGCGACACTGATGGCGGTGAGAGGAAGGACCGCCTCGACGAAGGACCGGCGCATGCCAGACGCGAGCCCCAAGAACCCAGGGCGGCCCTCCACCGCGACCCGGTTCCGGCGCCTGGCCCGCAACTCCCTCCCCGCCGAGGTGCGCCACACGTTGGCTCCGGCCGTCCGCAGGGTCGAGGACCTCGTCGGTCGGGCCGCCTCGGCGAACGGCGAGGAGCGCATCATCCGCGAGCTCCTGGCCGACCGCTCGGTGGTGCCCTTCTGCGTCGACATCGCGGCCAGTGACGGGCGCACCGGGTCGAACTCCCTGGCGCTCTACGCCCGGGGCTGGGCCGGGCTCTCGGTGGAGATGGACGGGCGGCTGTTCCGATCGCTGGCGGCCCGGAACGCCGGGTTCGACAGCTGTCGCCTCTTCCGAGGGCGGGTGACGCCCGAGAACGTGGTGAGCCTGTTCCGCGCCGCACAGGTGCCGATTGATCTCGGCTTCCTGAACCTCGACATCGACAGCTACGACTTCTTCGTCCTGGAGCAGATCCTGTCCGAGTACCGCCCGTCCCTCATCTGCGCGGAGATCAACGAGAAGGTCCCCCCACCGATTCGCTTCACCGTGCAGTACCGCGACGACCACCAATGGGACGGCTCCCACTGCTACGGCCAGTCCATCTCCCAACTGGAGATCCTGGTCGAGCGGCACGGGTACGCCATCGTGGCGCTCGAGTACAACAACGCCATGCTGATGCCCCGCGAGGTCGCGCCGAAGTCCCTCTCGGCCGAGGAGGCCTACCGGGAGGGCTACCTCCGCCGCCCCGATCGGCTGGAGCGCTTTCCGTGGAACGCGGATGTCGAGGACGTCCTCGCCCTGCTGCCGGTGCCCGCCGCTGTCCGTCTGGAGGAGGTCTTCGCCGGTCACGGCTCCTACAGCCTGACCGTGGGCCCGGGCGATCATTGACCGAGCTCGAGGACCCCTCGTGAAGCTGGCGTTCCTCTGGCCGCAGATGTCCGGCTACGTCGATGCCTGCCTCCGGGCCACGGCAGACCTGGGCCACCACCTCTACCTCGCCCACCGGGCCGCGGGGCCCGAGGCGCCGTTCCGGGACGAGCGGTTCGGGTGGATCGAGCGCCGACACTGTTACGCCGGGGAGGCTGATCCCCAGCGCCTCCTCGGTGACCTGGAGGACTTCGGTCCCGACGCCATCCTCGCAGTCTCGTGGCACCGCCCCGCCTTCCGGGCCGTCCTGCGCCGGTGGCGGGGACGTGCCCTGCGGGTCCTCTTCATGGACAACCCGTGGAGGGGCACGCCGAAGCAGTGGGCCGGGCGGCTGGTGGCCCGGTCCCACGTGCTGCCGTACTACGACGCCGCCTTCCTGCCGGGTGAGCGCCAGGCCGTCTTCGCCCGGATGCTCGGGTTCGACGACGACGCCATCTGGCAGGGCGCCTACGTCGCCGACAACGCCGCCTTCGACACCGGTCCCCGGTCGGCACCACCGGCACGGCCCTCCTTCCTCCTCTGCGCCCGCCTGGTCCCCGAGAAGGGCGTCGAGGACCTGGCCGAGGCGTGGGCCACGGCGACGGCGGACGGCGCGGTGGAGGGCTGGCGCCTCCAGGTCGCCGGGGTGGGGCCCCTGGCCGAGCGGATGGCCGACCTCGCCGACGTCGAGATGCTCGGCTTCGTCCAGCCGGACGAGCTGCCGGCCATCCACGCCGCTGCGGGAGCGCTCGTCCTGCCCAGCAGGGTCGAGCACTGGGGCGTGGCCGTCAACGAGGCGTGCGCGGCCGGGCTCCCCATCATCGCCACCACCGCGGTCGGCGCCACCACGGGGCTACTGCGCGAGGGGATCAACGGGTGGGTGGTGCCCCCCCGCCGCCCCGACCTGCTGGCCGGCCGCCTGGCCGACACGGCCCGGCTCCCTGCGGCCGACTGGGCCCGGATGTCCGACCGGTCACGGGCGCTGTCCACCAGCTACACGCCCGAGGGCTGGGCCCGCTACTTCACCGCTCAGTGCACCCGGGCCCTCGGGGCCCAGGGGTCGGTCACGGCATGAGGGTCGTGGTCGACGCTCTCGGCGTGCAGCGGGGTGGAGGCCTGCTCACCGCGGTCCGCTCGGTGGTCGGGACGTGGGCCGAGGTGGCTCCGGGCGACGAGCTGGTCCTGGTCGTCGACCGGGCCGTCAGGGGTGAGCTCCCGGCCGCGGGCCCGGGGCTCGAGGTGGTCCCCCTCGACCTCGGCTCTCGCCGGCAGGTCAACCGGCTGACCCGTGGGGCCTGGGCCCTCCGGGAGCTCAGTCGGGGGGCCGACGCCCTGCTGGCCACCCTGCCGGTGCTGCCGACCTTCGGCGTCCGCGCCCTGCCGACCGTCGTCCTCCTCTACGACATGCGCCACCGCGTCCGCCCGACGGACTTCCCGAGGGCGACGGTCCTCCAGCGGAGCGTCCTGTACCACCGGGCGGTGCGGCGCTCCGACGCCGTGCTCGCCATCTCCCAGCGGACCGCGGACGACCTCGACGCCCTGATCGCCCCCCACGCCCCGGTCACCGTGGCCCACCTGGGCGCCGACCACGTCGCCGCCGCGACGACAGGCGGCGCCCGGGCCCACGGCCTGGTGCACGGGCACTTCTCCAACAAGGGCGTCGACCTTGCCCTGCAGACCTGGGCCACCCTCGGGCAGCGGCACGCGGTGGACCTGCCCCTGCTGGTGGTGGGCGTCCCCCCGGAGGACCGGGGGCGGTGGGAGTCGATGGCCGGCGAGCTGGGCATCGGGGACCGGGTCCGGGTGGCGGGCTGGCTCGACGACGGAGCGCTGGCCTCGGTCGTCGACGACTCGGCCGTCCTCCTGTTCCCGTCGCGGCACGAGGGCTTCGGCCTGCCCGCTCTGGAGGCTATGCGCCGGCGGGTCCCCGTCGCCATCTCCCCCGACCCGGCCCTGGTGGAGGTGACGGGTGGGCACGCACCGGTGGCCTCGAGCTGGTCGGCCGAAGCCTTGGCCGAGGCCACCTGGCGGGCGATCCGGATGAGCGACGACGGGGTGGAGGCGGCGGCCCGCCACGCCGCTACCTTCACCTGGGCGTCGACGGTGACGACGATCCGAGCCGTCATCGAGGCCGAGGTCGGTCGCCGCTCCGGTCGGGATGGCGGGTCCGGATCCGGGCCCCAGTCGGCGGGCGGCGCCACGGACCTAGGCTCGGCCCGATGGTGAGGGTGAAGGCCGCGATGACCGTCATCGGACCCTGACGGTTCGCCAGTGGGGCCGGAGGGCGAGCCACTAGGTTCCCTCTGGTGTCCTCCCTACGGTTGGCCGTCGAGGTCGTTCGTTGGATCTGGACCCACCCCTCCAACCGGGGCCGACGGGTTCGCCAGCTCTGCCAGGCCATGGCCTTCCAGGCTCGGGGCCGTCTCCTGCGGCGCCCCACCGTCGTCCCGGTCGGCCGGCGTTCGCGGTTGGTCGCCCATCTTCGGGAGCGCGGCTCCTCGCTCGTGGTGTACGCCAACCCGCACGACCACGCCGAGATCGGGTTGTGGGAACGGCTCCTCGGACCCGGGGATCTGTTCGTCGATGTCGGCGCGAACGTCGGCAGCTACTCGATGTGGGCCGCCGAGTTGGGGGCCGAGGTCGTCGCCTTCGAGCCTGATGCCGGGGCCCGGGCCCGGCTCCGAGCGAACGCCCGATTGAACGGGTTCGACATCGACATCCGACCGCAGATCGTGTCGGCCACGGTGGGCCGGGCCCGGATGACCAGGGGCCTGGACGCCATGAACCACATCGCGGTCGGCGCTGGCGATGATGCCCAAGAGGCCACCACGCTCGACGTCGCGTTGGCCGGGCGGACCCACGTCCGGGGCGTCAAGGTCGACGTCGAGGGCTTCGAGCGTCTGGTGCTGGAGGGGGCCGAGGAGTTGCTGCGCGAGCACCGGATCGATGTCGTCCAGCTCGAGTGGAACCGGCTGTCGCTCGACCACATGGGCGAGCCGCGGGGGCGCGCCGGGGAGATCCTGACCGGCCACGGGTACCACCTCCTCCGGCCTGACGGGACGGCGGACTTTCGACGCCTCCAGGCCGACGTCTTCGCCGTGAGCCCGGCCTGCCTGGACGAGGTGCTCGCCCTCGTGGGCCGTGGGGTCTCCGCGGTCATCGCCGGGACGTGACCGACCCGCGTCGGTGGCGCCGAGAGGCCTCCCGCTCGTCGCCCCGGCTGGTCGTACGGCTCGGAGGTCGTCGACGCGCCTGATGGTACGGGGGTCGTCGGGGACGGTGGGGCGTTGCGGCGATGGCCGCTCTACGATCCGGGTTCCTCGTTCGAAGGAGCCCCGATGACGAAGCTGGACACGCTTCGGTCGCGTGTGAAGCGAGCGGACCAGTCGTGCCGGGACGGGTTCGTCGCGACCCTGCGCCGGCGATGACGAGCATCTTCGTCTTGTTGGCAGTGCTGACGTCCGGCGTCTGGGTCGCGGTCGCCATAGCGAGGTACGGCCTTCAAACGGTCGCGTTCGCGGCAACGGGAGCCTCGGCCTTCTTCATGCCGATGATCTCCCTGCGGGTTGCCCCTTCCGTCTCGATCGGGGATGCCCTACTTCTCAGTGCGATTGGCCTGGCCTCGACCGCCGTCTTGATCCGACGCTACCCGTTGCACTTCCGACCGTTGAGAAGCGTCACTCGGGCCCTCGTCCTCGTCGTCGCCGGAGGTGTTCTCGGATCGCTGCTCCACGGAGGTGGCAGTGGCGAGCTCGTGAGCTTCGGTGCAGGAGTCGGATCGGTCATCGTATGCTTCGGTCTTCAAGATTTGGCCCCCGACCAGATCCGGCGTCTGTGCTGGGCCTTCGCTCTAGGCTCCACGACGAGCGGCTTGGTCGGCATCCTGCTGGGCTACTCGGTGCTGGGCAGTCGCTTGTACGGCTTGTCACATCACCCGAACCACCTGGCCATGGTCAACGTCCTGGCGCTAGGCATGACCCTCGGGCTGGTCTTGACGACGAGCCAGGGCCGCGCACGATCCATCGGGCAATGCCTCGCGCTGTGCCACCTGGTCATCGTGTTCATGACCGGTTCCCGTGCCGGGGTCATCGGAGTCGTCGTCGTGGTCGGTGCGGCGACCATCGTGACTCGACGCAGGCATCTGGCGATCGCTCTCGGAGGAGGAGCGACCGCACTGTTCGTGGTGCTGGCCACGGGCGTCATCACGCTCACCGACGCGAACGTTCTCAGCCGCTTGGCCGGAGGCGGCGGCGCCTCGGCTAGCGACGTCGAACGGGCCGATGCGCTCAGCTCGACGTGGGAGACGATCGGCGACAGCCCGATCCTGGGAGCTGGTTTCTCGTCGGCTCGAGCCGGCCACTCGGTCCCCTTGCAACTCTGGCAGGTGGCCGGGATCTTCGGACTTATGGCCTTCGTGGTGCTGGTCGCCACGACGGTCCGAAGCTTGCGGCACCCTCACAGCGTGCTGAGCGTCGGCCTCTGGTCCGGGTACGCCGGGTACCTGGCCGCGTCCCTCGTGTCGAACCAGCTCTGGGATCGGTACGTCTGGCTGGCCCTCGCCCTCGCTTCACTTGCCGCAGCAGGAGGTGTCGGGCTTCCACTCGACTCGATCCGTCCCGGATCACGCTCGCTGCCCCGTGGCAACCTGCAGTCGTCCCGAGAGCACCGTGGAGGTCGGCACTCCGAGTTGGCCATCGAAGCCCGCGGGGGCCCTGTGTGAGGCCCTACGGAGCTCCGACGATCGCCGCCGCGGGGCCACAGCTAGCAGGCGTGCGGTGGGTCAGGGAGGCGGGGGCCGGGAGAACAGCAGGTCGGCCTGGACCACCCGCCCCCCGATGCGGGTCGCCGGGCCGATCCCGGTGAGCGCCAGGCCGTGCTCTCGGAGCTCGGCCACGATCTCGTGGGCCAATGGCTGGCCGGTGTAGAAGGCCTGGAACGAGCACTCCACGTAGACCCACGTCACCTGGTCGAGGGTCGCCCGCGCCCCCCGGATCACCTCGAGCTCGGCGCCCTGGACGTCGAGCTTGAGCAGGGCCGGCTCGGTCAGGGGGTACCCCTCCACCTCGGCGTCGAGGGTCGAGGTCGTGATGTCGAGGGTCTCGGCCTCGTGGGTGCCGGGGAAGGTCGTGCTCTGCAGCTCGGAGATGGCGAGCAGGGAGGAGCTGTCGTCCGCCTCGGCCACGTGGAGGACGGCGGGCCCGGTCGCGGACCCCAAGGCGACGGTGCGCAACTCGACCGAGGCGATCTCGGCGAAGATGGCCCGGAAGGTGGCCGAGGCCGCCGGCAGGGGCTCGAAGGAGAGCACCGCCGCGGCCGGCGCGGAGCGGCACACCTCCAGCGCGAACTGGCCCCGGTTCGCCCCGACGTCCAGGACGTGACGGGGCTGGAGGTCGGCCAGCATGGCCCGGTGCTCCCGGGCAGGGGCGACCCCGTGGCGCAGGGCTCGCCGACCGAGGGCCGAGCGGGCCGCGTCGAGCGCCTTGGCCGCCTGGTGCCCGCGGGCCAGGAGCTTCGCCGTGGCGGTGGCGACCGGCCCCCCCATCAGCCTTCGTCCGCCTCGGGGCGGCGCAGGACGCTGATGACGTAGCTGGCCAGCCCCGGCTTCGGGTGCCGGAGGAGGAAGCGGGTCTTGGCCCGTTCGGCCAGGCGCAGGGGCGGGACCTTCTCGTAGTAGCCGTGGCCGAAGCCGACGAAGAAGGCCACGGGCTCGAAGCCGACCGAGCGGAAGCGGGCCAGGTGCCTCTCCGTCGGCCCCGCGCACCAGCTGTAGGGGGCGGGGAACTTGCCGTGCTGGCCCTCCCCGGACCGCTCGGGCCAGATGGACAGCACGATCTTGTCCGAGAGCCCGTCCGGGAGGAGCCGGTTGGCCAGGAAGGGGAGGCTCGACACGACCGGCGAGAAGTGCACGGCCAGCCCGCCAGGCCGCAGGCTGGCGAAGCAGTTCTCGTGGAAGGCGCGACCGGAGGGGACGTGTTCGGCCAGCATCCGGGAGAAGACCAGGTCGAACGACCCGCCCAGGTCCAGCCCGGGCTGCGCCAGGTCGGCCTGGACGGTGCGGACCTCGACCCCGCTCTTGTCCAGCTCGGCCGGGGAGATGTCGACCACCGTGAAGGTGTCGGCCCGTCCGGCGGCCGTGACGACGTCGATGGACGGGTTCGCCCCCCCGCCCAGCTCGGCGATGTCGACGGCCCCGGACCGAGTGATCAGGTCCGTCAGCAGGCCGTCGAGGCCCTCCCACAGCGCCACGTGGGGGTGGTAGGTGACCACCGGCCCGGAGCGCCCGCCGGAGGAGGCCAGGGCCGGCCCGACGTCGAGGGGCAGGGTGAGTGTGTCAAATGGTGCCATGGGGTGCTTCCAACTCGGAGAGGGGGGCCGGGGGGCCTGCGGCGAGGACCTCGGCCACGCGGGCCGAGATGACCTCGATGTCGAAGGTGGCCTCGGCGTAGGCGCGGGCCGAGCGACCCCCGGCCGCCCGGCGCTCGCCGTCCTGGAGCAGCGTGGCCACGCTGTCCACGAAGGCCTGGTGGTCGCCCGGCTCGGTGACCGTCCCGGCGCCGGCCCGTTCGATGATGCGGGCGGCCAGGTTGGCGCCGGGGACGGCGGCGGCGATGGGGCGCCCGGCGGCCAGGTAGGCCAGGACCTTGGACGGGACGCTGAAGGTGCCGGCGCCGGCCTCCAGCAGGACCAGGCAGACGTCGGCCGCCCCCAGGAGTTGCGGGAAGGTCTCGTAGTCGACGTAGTCGAGGAGCACCAGGGTGCCCTCCAGGTCCTCCCGGGCCCGGGCCGCCTCCAGGTGCTGGCGCCCCCGGCCCTCGGTCACGACGACCAGGGCGGCGTCGGTGCCCCGGAGGGCCCGGGCCACGGCCAGGAGGTGGTCGGGGTCGTGCTTGAGGCCGAGGGTGCCCGAGTAGAGGGCGACCGGTCGCTGCTGGAGGCCGTGGGACCGGGCCCAGGCGTTGTCCTTGGGCTCGACCGGGATCTCGTCCAGGGGGGCCCAGTTCTCGATCACGGTGACGGGGACGTCGACCGAGCGCCGCTCCAGCTCGGAGACGAAGTCGTCGCTGATGACCACCGCGGCGTCCGACCGGCGCAGCAGCCGCGTCTCGAGGCCCTCGAGGGCCGCGCCCAGGGTGGCGCCGAGGAGGCGTGAGCGCGCCGAGAGCACATCCCGGGTGCCCCGGCCCAGGAAGTCCTGGACCCAGTAGGCCCGCCGGGCCCCCACGTGGCCGGCCGCCGCCCACAGCAGCATCTGGGCCAGGAGGGGGGTGTTCCCGGAGAGGACGGCGTCGGGCCGGCTCCGGACGACGTGGCGGGCCAGCCGGCTCCCGTAGCGGAGCTCGCTGGCCAGTCGCCGGAGGGGGGCGTAGCGCTCGAAGGGCTGCTCGCTCAGGGCGGTGAACCGGAGCGACCCGGGGTCGCCGGCCCGGCGGGCGAGGTCCCCCCGGCCGCTGGCCACCCCGGCGCAGAAGGCGTGGTCGACCTCGATGCCCCGGCGGGCCAGGGCCCGGGCCAGGTGGGCCGGGAAGGGGTGGCCCGCGAAGTCGTGCAGGAGGAGCTTCACGCCGGGGCGGGCGGCAGGATCAGTGGGCGCCGACGCGGCGGAGGACCACGAGGGCGGTCTTGACGAGGATCCAGAGGTCGGCGCCGACGCTCGGACGGGCCAGGTAGGCGAGGTCGAGCTCGACCCGCTGCTGGTAGTTGAGGCTGCTGCGCCCGCTCACCTGCCACAACCCGGTCAACCCGGGACGGGCCGAGAGGTAGGCCTCCTGGGCCTGGCGGGAGGCGTACTCGACCAGCTCGGCCTCCACGATCGGGCGAGGGCCGACCATGCTCATGTCACCCTTCAGGACGCTGATGAGCTGGGGGAGCTCGTCCAGGCTGGACGACCGCAGGAAGCGGCCCCACTGGCTCAGCCGGGGGTCCTCGTCGGCCGGCAGCTTGAACCCGTTGACCAGGTACTTGGCGTAGAGCTCGGGATCGGCGTGGAGCCGCGTCTCGGCGTCGACGGCCATGCTGCGGAACTTGCTGATCTCGATCACCCGGCCGCCCTGGCCCACCCTCCGCTGCTTGAAGAAGGCCGGCCCTCCGTCCAAGCGGACGAGGATGAAGAGGACGAGGACGACGGGGGCCGTCGCCACCAGCAGGACGGAGGCCACCACCACATCGAGGGCCCGCTTCGTGGCCGTGACGGCCCGGGCCGAGCCCGGGGCGAGGGAGCCCGCGCCCGGGCGCGCCGGGTCGCCTTCCGACCGGGCCGAGGCGGGGTCGGTGCTGGGGGAGCTGATGACCTCGGCCGTGCTCATGACGATGGGTCGTCGGTCTCGACGGCCACCGATCGCCGGTGGCTTCGAGGCAGCGTGTTCGACCTTTTCCTCCCTGGGCTCGAGACTGAGGAGCAGTCCTGCGACGGGCGAAACCCTAGCAACGTCGGTCCGATGGAGCGACCATCCACAGGCTTGTTCTCCCGCGGTTCACGGACTCCTGCTCGGCGGCTCGCCCCCGGGGCCGGCGGCGGGCAGGCTGGGGTCCATGGGCCGCACCTACGACGCCGTTCCCGACCACCTGGGCCAGTGGATGGTGGACCAGCCGGTCTACTTCGTGGCCACCGCGCCGCTGGCCGCCGACGGGCACGTCAACGTGTCGCCCAAGGGCGACGACACCTTCCGGGTCGTATCGCCCCGCGAGGTGGCCTACCTCGACCTGACCGGCAGCGGGGCCGAGACCATCGCCCACCTCCGCGAGAACGGCCGCCTGACCGTCATGTTCTGCTCCTTCGGCCCGTCGCCGACGATCGTCCGCCTCTACGGCCGGGGCCGCATCGTCCTGCCGGGTGAGGACCGGTGGGACGAGTTGATCGCACGCTTCCCGGCCCGGACGGGGGCCCGCAGCGTCATCACCCTGGCCGTGGACCGGGTCAGCACCTCGTGCGGCTACAGCGTGCCGCTCATGGACCTGGTCGGGCCCCGGGACGTCCTCACCGAGTGGGCCGATGGCAAGGGCCCCGAGGCCCTGGAGGCGTACCGGGCCCAGAAGAACGCCGCCAGCATCGACGGCCTCCCCGCCCTGGGGTGAGTCGTCACCCGCTGCCGGGGTGACCCTCGACGGCGCCGGGGCCCGTCGGTAGGGTCGTCGCAGCTTCCCCCGCTGACGCCCACCTTCCGACCGGGAGGACCCATGTCCTCAGCGAGCGAAGCCGCTCCACCCTGTACCGAGGCCTGCAGGCCGTCATCGACGACGAGGAGGCCGTGGGCGAGATGCTCTCCCACTTCCCGGCCCGGGACCTCGACGAGCCCGTCACCCGCGACCACCTGCGGGCCGAGCTGGCCGTCCTCCACCAGCGCATCACCGATCAGGGTGCGGTGATGGCGGTCTCGTTCGCCACCTTGGACCAGAAGATCACCGATCAGGGCGCGACCCTCGGGCAGAGGATCACTGATCAGGGCGCGACCCTCGGGCAGAGGATCACTGATCAGGGGGCGACCCTCGGCCAGAGGATCACCGATCAGGGCGCCAGCCTCGACCAGAAGATCGCCGATCTCGCCATGACGACGAACGACCGCTTCGCCCGCCTCGAGCAGCGGATGGAGGTGGGCTTCGCCGCCGTGGACGTGCGCTTCGCCGATCTCGAGCAGCGGATGGGTGAGCGGTTCAGCGCCTTCCAGAGGGAGATCAGCGCCGAGATGCGGCGGTGGCACCTGGCCACCCTGATGGTCATGGTCGCCATCGCCACCCTGGCCCGGCTGGCCGGTTGACCGGGGGTCCACCGAGGGCGCCATAGCCTGGGGCGGTGCACGGGCAGCGGATGGAGCGGGTGCGGGCCGCCATGGCCGCCCGGGGTGTCGACGTGCTGCTGCTGTCGGTGGGGCCCGACCTGCCATGGCTCACCGGCTACCAGGCCATGCCCCTGGAACGCCTCACCATGCTGGTCGTGCCCCGGGACGCGGGGGCCACGCTGGTGGTGCCCCGGCTGGAGGCGCCGCGGGTGGTGGAGCGGCCCGACGTGTTCACGGTGGCCCCCTGGGAGGAGGCCGAGGACCCGGTGGCCCTGGTGGCCCGGCTGACCGGCCCGGCGGCCTCGGTGGCGGTCGGCGACCGCACCTGGGCCCGCTTCCTGGTCGACCTCCAGGCCGCCCTGCCCCGGGCCGCGTGGGCCCTGGCGTCGACGGTGACCGGGCCCCTCCGGGCCCGTAAGGACCCCGGCGAGGTGGCCGCCCTGCGAGCCGCGGCCGAGGCCGCCGACCGGGTGGCGGCCCAGCTCCAGGCCGGGGAGGTCCCGCTGGTGGGCCGGACCGAGGCCGAGGTCTCGGCCGACATCGGGCGCCGCCTGCTCGACGAGGGCCACCAGCGGGTCAACTTCGCCATCGTGGCCGCCGGGCCCCACGCCGCCAGCCCCCACCACGAACCGGGGCCCAGGGTGATCGAGCCCGGCCAGGTGGTGCTGTGCGACTTCGGGGGCACCTGGCCCACCGACTCGGGGGCGGGCTACTGCTCCGACATCACCCGGTGCGTCGCGCTCGGCCCCCCGCCGGCCGAGGTGGCCGAGGCCTACGCCGTCCTGCAGCGGGCCCAGGCCTCGTCGGTGGCCGCCGCCGTCGTGGGCACCAGCTGCGAGGACGTCGACGCCGCAGCCCGGGCCCCTCTCACCGCAGATGGCTACGGCGACCGCTTCATCCACCGCACCGGCCACGGCATCGGGGTCGAGGAGCACGAGGACCCCTACATCGTGGCCGGCAACGCCGCCCCCCTGGAGGTCGGCCACGCCTTCTCGGTGGAGCCCGGCATCTACACCGCCGGGGCCTGGGGCCTGCGCCTGGAGGACATCGTGGTGGCCACCGAGGCCGGGCCCCTGGCCCTCAACCGGGCCGACCACGACCTGGTGGTCCTCGACGCTTGACGGCGGCCGGGGCCGCCCGATCGGCCGCCTTACTGGGCGCCGCGGCGGAAGAGCACCACGGGGAGGGTCTTGGCCAGGATGGCCAGGTCGATGAGCAGCGACCAGTTGTCCACGTAGTAGAGGTCGAGGCGGGTGTAGTCCTCGAAGCTGGACTCGCTGCGCCCGTTGACCTGCCACATGCCGGTGATGCCGGGCGTGACCCGCAGGCGCTGGGTCAGCAGGGGGTCCCAGGCCTCGGTCTCGTGCGGCAGGGCGGGCCGGGGCCCGACCATGCTCATCTCGCCCCGCACCACGTTCCAGAGCTGGGGCAGCTCGTCGATGGAGGAGCGGCGCAGGAACCGGCCCACTCGGGTGACCCGGGGGTCGTCCCGCATCTTGAACAGCGGTCCGTCGGCCTCGTTGGCGGCCAGCAGCTCGGCCCGCCGGGCCTCGGCGTCGGCCACCATGGTCCGCAGCTTCAGCACCTGGAACGGCCGCCCGTTGCGCCCCACCCGCACCTGGCGGAACAGCATCGGCCCCGGGGAGTCGAGGCGGATGGCCACCATGGCCGCGGCGATGAGGGGGCTGGTGGCCACCAGCGTGGTCAGGGCCAGGGCCACGTCGAAGGAGCGCTTGGCCAGGCGGCGCCACCCCCCGCGCTGGACCGGCTCGACGTACACCACCGGGAAGCGGCCCAGGGGTCGGACCACCAGGCGCTGCGAGGCGATGTCGCGCAGGGTGGAGGACAGCTCGACGTGGACCCCCCGGTCGAGCAGGTCGCGGGCCAATCGGTTGGTGGTGGTGCTCTCGATGGCCGAGGCGGCGACGATGACCGAGGCCCGGGGCCGGGAGCGGAGGATCTCGGCCGCGTCGGCCACCGTGCCCAGCAGCGGGACGCCGGGCACCGGCTCGGGGTCGGTGCTGGTGTCGTCGACGAAGCCCAGCACCCGGTACCCGAGCCAGGTGTCGGTGCGGAGCATGGCCGCCAGCTCGCGGCCCTCGGGGTTGGCCCCGGCGATGACCACGTTGCGGATCAGGCGGCCGCGGGCCCGCATGGCGCCGAAGGCCCGCCGGGCCACCTCCCGCTCGATCGACATGAGCACCGTCACCACCACGAAGAGCACCACCACCCGCGAGCGGGGCACCTCCACCCCGCCGAAGTAGGCGGCCAGGACCACGCCCATGGATCCCAGGAAGGTGGCGTTGAGCACCCGGCGGATCTCGTCGATGCGGCGCCCGATGAAGCGGATGTTGTAGAGCCGCTGGCCGGACAGGATGGCCAGCCACAGCGGGAGGGTGGCCACGGCCACGAGCAGGAGCTCCAGGTCGGAGCGCCCCGTCTCTCCCGGGCGGGCCAGGTCGGTGCCCAGCGTGCTCAGGGCCACGGCCGCCAGCACCGTGGCCAGGTCGGCGGCCCCCAGCACCAGCTTGGGGTCGACCCGGGGCGGCCGGGGCTCGGCCGGGGTCGCTCGCGTCCGGGCGGACACGGCCAGTACGTCGGGGGCTGCTTGGGTGACGGTCACGGGTCCTGCTCTCCCCTCACTCGCTGTCAGCCACACAGAGTAGTCGTTATTGGGGCGCTCGGCACGTTGCGAAGGGGATCTTCCCTGTTCTCATCGGCTGTGGCGCCCCGATCAGGAGGTTTGGGCGGCGACCACGGTCCGCGTCCGTCGACCACGAGCAGCATCATCCCTGCCACTGAGCGGGTTCGGATCGGGGGCCGGTCGAGCCTGGCTGCCCGACCGTCCCCTACACCCGGAGCCCGTAGGCCGAGGCGCTGGCCGAGCGCCGGCTGCTGTCGGCGTCGTTGTTCAACGCCGCGCCCACCACCTTGGCCCCGGCCAGGGCCAGCTCGCTGCCCGCCTCGGTCACCTGGGCGGTGCTGGCCTGGGCCAGGGACACCACCATCAGCGTGGCGTCCAGCATGGGCGCCAGGACCAGCACGTCGGCCACGGCCAGCACCGGCGGGGTGTCCACGATGACGTGGTCGAAGCCCTGGGCCAGCTCCTCCAGGACCCGGGCCGTGGTGGCCGAGCCCAGCAGGTCGGTCGGGTTCTCGACCGGCGAGCCCCTGGTGATGACGACCAGGTCGCCCACCCGGCGCTCCACCTCGTCGACGGTGGCCTGGCCGACCAGCAGGTCGGAGAAGCCCGGGGCGACCGGCAGGTCGAACAGCTCGTCGACCCCGCCCCGCCGCAGGTCGGCCGAGATCAGCAGCACCTTGCGCCCGCCCTGGGCCATGGCCACGGCCAGGTTGGCGGCCACGGTGGTCTTGCCCTCGTCGGCCACCGCGCTGGTGATGGCCAGGGTCCGCACCTGGCCGGCCCGGCTGGAGAGCAGCACGGAGGTGCGCAGCCGACGGAAGGCGTCGGCCTCGGGCCCGCTGGGGGCGTGGACGGTGACCAGGGCCGTGCCCCGGTGGCGGTAGCGCTCCGGGAACACCGGGATGCTGCCCAGGGCGTCGACCCCCAGGGTGCGCTGCAGGTCGGCCGCCCCCCGGACCCTGGTGTCGAGCCGGTCGAGGACGAAGGCCAGGCCCAGCCCCAGGAGGAGCCCTCCGGCCAGGGCCGCGGCCAGCGTCCGGGCCAGGCCCCGCGGCGCCTCGTCCAGGGGTCGGCGGGCCGGGGTGATGATGGTGCCCCCGTCGACCACCTCGCTCTGGACACCGGTGAGCTCGGTGGTCAGGTCGCTGAGCGTGTTCTGCTGCTGGTCGATGGCGTTGTCGGCCCGGCGGAACTCCTCGCTGCCCTCCTCCGCCGCGGCCCGGATCTCCTCCTGGGCGGTGATGCCCTCCCGCACGCTCTCGATGCGGGCCTGGTAGGTGCCGGCCCGCTGCTCGATGGCGGCCTGCTGCTCGGATCGCTTCTGGGCGGTGTAGGCCTCGGCGAAGGCCTGGGCCCCCCGTTGGGCCGCGCCCGGGTCCGAGGCCCGGAACGACACGTCGATGACCCGGGCCTCGGTGGGCGCGGCGGCGCTGACCCGCTGGAGCAGGGACCGGGTGTCGTCGTCGCCGGGCAGGGCCTCGGCCGCCCGTCGGGCCACCAGCTCGGACTGGACCACGGCGATCTCGGTCTGGACGTCGGCCGCCTGGATCTGCGGGGTGGTCGCCCCCTCCTCGGCCGGCAGGGCGACGCGCGCCGTCGACCGGTACACCGCCGGCCGGGTCAGGCCGTAACCCGCCCCGATCAGCAGGCAGGCCAACACCGCGGCCCCGACCACGAGGTAGCGGCGGCGGATCACCCCCAGGTAGTCACCGAGCTCGACCGAGGACGGCTCAACGGCCATGGCGGGACCCTCCTTGGGAGGCGACGACGAAAGCTGCGATCACGGTCACGGGGTCCTCCGGAGGATGTCGGACACGCCCATGCGGTCGGGGCTCGACCACACGCCGACGGCCAGCGCCGCGCCCCCGAGGGCGAGGCCGGCCACCAGGCCGGGGAGCGTGGCCCCCAGGGTGAGGCGGGCCGCCCCCAGGCCGGCACCGGCCGCGGCCGCCACCACCAGGGCCCGCACGGTGCGGGGGCCGAGGGGCTGGATGCCGAGCAGCCGCACCATCTGGGCCAGGGGCAGGCCGTTGGCCACCACCAGGCTCAGGGCCCAGGCCAAAGCCGCGCCCCGGATGCCGAAGGGCGGGATGAGGGCCAGGTTGGCGCCCACGTTGACGGCCAGCGCCATCGCGGTGTTGAGCAGGCTGAGGCGGCTGCGCCCGGCCATCAGCAGGAGCATGTCGACGGGACCGGCCGCCGCGGCCAGGAGGAACCCGGTGCCGGTGATGGCGATGACGGCGGCGCCGTCGTCGAAGCCCGGGCCGAAGGCCCGGACCAGCAGGGGGGCGAAGGCCATGGCCGTGAAGTACGCCGGCCAGGCCAGCAGGACGAACCAGGCCGTCGCCCCCTGGAACAGCCGGCGGGCGCCGGCCGGGCCCTCGGTGGCCAGCACGGCCGAGATCTGGGGCCCGAAGGCGGTGGTGACGGCGTTGCCGGCGATGTTGCCGGCGATGAGCCAGCGGGTGGCCGCGGCGTAGACGCCCACCGCTTCGCTGCCCTCCAGGGCCCCCAGGATCAGGGCGTCGACCCAGGTGATGGCCAGGACGAACACGCCGGCCAGGGAGCGGGGGAGGGCGAAGCCCCAGAAGCGGCGACGCAGGGCGGCGACCGGCAGGGGGCCCGGGGCCGCTCCGTCGCCCCCTCCGGGGTCGGGCGGGCCGCCGGGTCCGCCGGCCCGATCGGCGGTCAGCTGGGCCAGCTCGGCCTCGGCGGTGGCCTCGGCCGCGGGCTCCGGGGTGCCCCGGTCCAGTCGGTCGACGGCGTGGCGCTCGGTGCGGCGCAGCAGGGCCGTGCTCCACAGGGCCATGGGCACCAGGGCCACCACGAAGGGGCCGGCCCAGGCCAGGGCCACGGCCGTGACCCCGCCACCGGCGGCCAGCACCGCCACCATGACCACCGGCAGGGCCCCCGACCGGGCCAGCCGCTCGACCACCACGCCGGGCACCATGGTGCCGAAGCCCCGGCTGGCCCCTTCGACGACCTGGTAGGCGGTGGCCACGGGGATGAACGGGGCCAGGACCTGGAGGTAGCGGGTGAGGTCGCCGGCCGAGCCCTCGTCGGCCAGGAGGCGCCCCAGCGGCCCGGCCAGCAGGAAGACGGCCAGCCCGGCCGTCCCCGAGATCACCAGCACCGGCCCCAGGGCGATGCGGTAGAGGGTGCGGACCTCGGAGTGGCGGCCCCGGGCCCGGAAGCGGCTGATGAAGCGGACCAGGGCCAGGTCGGTGCCGGCCATGGCCGAGCGGGCGGTGATGTTGAAGACGGCCATGGCGGTGAGGAGCACGCCGGCGCCCCGGGCCCCCAGATGGCGGGTCACCACCACGATCAGCAGGAAGTTGCACAGGCCGAAGACGGCGAAGCCGGCCAGGTTGATGAGGCTCGACCGGCCGAGGGCACCGCTCTCGGCCCCCGCGCCCGGGGTGCCGGGCGGCCGGCCCGCGGGGCGCGCCGCGGTGGCGGCCGGCGGCGGGGGGCTCACGTCGCCGTCCACGGGGGCGGGGTGGGCATCTCGGCCCGGAGCCAGGCGTCGGACTCGGCGCTGGCGGCCCGGATGCGCTCGACGGCGGCGGCCGGGATGTCGCCCTGGCTGCGGGGGTTCCAGCGCCCGGGGGTGACCGGCCGGCGGCTGAGGCCCAGGAAGTCGTGCAGGCGGTCGACGGTGGACCCGGGGTCCTGCTCCAGGTCGTCGGTGTAGAGCACCAGCACCCGGTCCCGGCCCACCGCGGCCCACAGGCGCTCGACCTGCTCGCGGTACCGGCCCCGGGCCACGTACGAGTTGTGCTGGTGGGCCAGGTGGTGCCCGGGCCGCCGGGCCAGGGTCACCTCGGCGCCCTCCAGGCGGCCGGGCTCGGCCTCCAGGGCGGCCTCGAAGTCGGCCAGCGGCTCCCAGCCCCGGGCCCGCTCGTGGTGGAACTGCGACCAGGCCCGGGTCACCGGGTCGCGCAGGACCATCACCAGCCGCACGTCCGGGAGCTGCTCGGCGATGCGCCCCGGGGCGAAGGGGTGGAAGCCGTAGTAGGGCGCGGCCTCGCCCACCCGCACCGGCTCGCCGGCCGCCGCGGCCTGGCCGTCGACGGTGCGCTGGAGGGCGAAGTTCGACCGGTACCACTCGGGCCGCCGGTGGTACTCGACGTCGAACCAGTGGACGCCCTTGGTCAGGCGCGGGAAGCGGACGGCGGGGTGGTCGCGCAGCAGCCGGTAGAGGGTGGTGGTGCCGGCCCGCTGGGCACCCACGATCAGGAAGTCGGGCGTCACCCGCCAGCGGGCCGTCGGCCGGGCTGCCCACTGGGCGGCCCGGAGGGTGGCCAGGAAGGCCCGGTAGCGCTGGGCCTCGGTGAGCCCGTGGCGGTCGCGGCGGCGCCCGTCGCCCCGCTCGTCCTGCTGCTTCATGGTGCCACCGTCCCACCCAGGGTGCGGTCGTCGTCGATGGCCGAGGCCAGCGGGCCGGCGGCGCCCAGGGGGCCGAAGCGGGCGTCGGCCGCGTAGCGGGCCCGCAGCGTGGCCAGGTAGGCGGCCACCACCAGCGGGACCTCCTCGGCGGCGTAGCCCAACTCGACCAGGGTGCCGTCCTCGCGGGCCCGCACCGCGGCCACGGCCGGGGCCAGGCCGGCGCCCTCGCGCAGCATGGCCACCATGAGCCGGTTGTGGACCAGGTCCAGGCCCAGGGGCACCGGCTCCGTGGCCCGCTCCCAGTCCCAGACCAGGAGGCGGTCGCCCTCCCAGGTGGCGTTCCAGGGGGCCAGGTCGCCGTGCCAGGCCCCGAACGGCCAGGTCCGTCCGGCCAGGGCCGGGGCCAGGCGGGCGAGCACGTCGGCCAGCCGGCCCTCGGGGTCGACGGCGGGGTCGTCGGCCGCGGCCACCAGGCCCTTCCACCAGGCCCCGTCCAGCACCGGCTCGGAGGTGGCGGCACCGGCCACGGCCCGGGCCGCAGCGGCGCCGATGTCCAGGTCGCCCCCGGTCTCGGTCATGTCCAGGGGGGCCAGGGCCAGGAACCGGTGCCCGTGCCAGTCACCGGTGGCCAGCACCGTGGGCGCCACCACCGGTGGCGCCGGCTGGTGCCGGAGGAGGGTGTCGGCCTCGTGGCCCACCAGGTCGTCGGTGTGGGCGTCGACACCCACCTTCACCCACGCCCGGGTGGTGCCGTCCCCGTCGATCACCTGGATGACCGGCTTGCGGTTGGGGCGGGGGGCGCCCAGGGCCACGGCCAGGTCGACGCCGTCGTGCCCCAGCACCGCGGCCAGGTGGCGGCGCAGGCTGGGGTCGCCGTCGGTCCCGTCCGCCACCCGCAGGGCTCCGGGCACCAGGCGCCCGGCCCCCAGGCGCAGGGCGGTGACGAGCGCCAGGCGGGTGGCTGCGGCCCCCCGGCCGGTGCCGGGGCGGAGCACGGTGCCGCCGGCGTGGCGACCCGAGGTGGGCAGCGCGTAGCGGGGGCGGTCCCGGCGGGGCAGCACGACGTAGGAGCGGGCCGGCCCGGCGGGCGCGACGGGGCCCAGCATCCGGGCCACGGCCTCGAGGGCGGCGGCGTCGGTGCGCAGGGTGGCGGTCACGGCCGGGCCCCGGCCGGTGCGGGGGAGGGCGCGGCGGTGGTCGGCCGGGCGGCCCGGAACCCCAGGGCGGCGGCGATGAGCACCAGGTGCAGCGACGACGGGATCAGGTCGTAGACCAGGGTCTGCACCAACCCGATGATGAGCGCCACGTGGCACCAGAAGGTGACCGGGGGCCCGGCCCGGGTCTCCCAGATGAAGCGCAGCCAGGCGGCCAGGAACAGGCCGAGGCCCACGAAGCCGGTGCTGACCAGCACCATCCACAGCGTGCCCTGCGTGCCCACGAAGGGGATGACGCGATCGCCCTCGTAGGGCCGGGGCCCGCCCAGGCCGATGATGGGGCTCTGGGTCGTGATGCGCACCGCCTCCTCGTAGAGGAGCAGGCGGCCCGACGAGCTGTGGTCGTTCTCGGCCCGGCTCTCGACCACCGCGCCCACCGGGGTGAAGACGATGACCAGCAGGCCCAGCGTGAGCAGGGTCACCAGGGCCCGGCGGGCCAGCCGGGCCACGTCGCCGGAACGGCTGGCGGCGTAGACCATGGCCACGCCCAGGCTCAGCCACAGGCCCCGGTTGAGCGAGATGAACACCGGCACCAGGGAGGCGCACAGGAGCAGGTAGGCCCACGAGCGGCGGCGCAGGTCGGGGGACTGGAGCCAGGACAGGAAGAAGAACGGCAGCAGCAGGGCGTAGGCCGAGCCCCAGTCGTTGGTGTAGACGAAAGGCGCCTTGGGTCGCCCCAGCGGGTAGCCCAGGATGTCGTGGACCTGGGCGAAGGAGGGACGCACCAGCACCTGGAAGAACTCGTTGGTGCTGACCGACTCCGGTAGCAGCCGCTCGGTGAGGCTGGGCAGCTCGCCGGTGGGGAGCAGGGTGCCCAGCCACCCGCCGGCCACCGTCACCAGCCAGAAGCCGGCCAGCAGGCGCACCACGTGGGCCGAGGGGATCTCGTCCTCGGTGGCGCCGGCCAGGGCCAGGAACCACACGGTGCACGACACCACGTTGACCAGCCGGAACAGGTAGGCGTACGGCAGGTCGCCGGTGTCGAGGGCGAAGAACGACAGCAGCACGAAGCCCAGCCACAGCAGCCAGGTGCCGAAGCCCAGGGGCACCCGGATGGGGCGCCGGCGGGTGATCAGCCGGAAGGCCAGGGGCACGGCGAAGATCGACCAGGCGAAGGGCGCCGCCCCCAGCGCCCACCAGACGGGGAAGCCGCCGATGCACAGGGTCAGGGGCCAGTGGGCCGGCAGCCGCCGCAGCCCCAGCGCCGGGCGAGCCGCGGGGGCCCGGAGGGCGGGGCCGGCGAAGGCCGGCAGCGGGGCGACCCGGGCCATCAGATCCCTCGCCCGGTGGCCTGCAGGGCTCGCAGCACCCACTCCGAGCGCACCGCCCCCGAGGCCACGGCCAGGGCCAGCCAGGCCCGGGGCTCGCGGCGGTTGTGGGCCAGGGCCCGGCGGGCGGTCCGCCACGCCCCCCGGCGGTCGTGCATGGAGGCCCGGGCGAAGGCCTGCTGGCCCTCGATGCGGGCCAGGCCGCGGGGCTCGGTGGCCAGCTCGGGGTGGGCGGCCAGGATGTGGTCGAGGGCGTCGACGATGGTCTGCCACCGCTCGGCGAAGAACGAGGAGCGGTGCCAGAACACCTTGGCCAGGGGCAGGGTCACGACCCCCACGGGGTGGCGCCGGGCGGCGCGCAGGAGCACGTCGTAGTCCTCGGCGTAGCTGCCGGGCAGGGCCTCGTCGACCAGGCCGATGCCCTCGACCAGGGCCGAGCGCCGGAACAGGAACGTCGAGGGGTGGGCCTCGGAGACCCGGGAGCGCAGCAGCTCGTCGTGGGTGATGCGGTCCCGTTCCAGCACCCGGGTCGACACCTTGCCCCGGGCCTCGACCAGGACGCCGGTGGTGACCAGCTCCAGGTCGGGCTCGGCGGCCAGGCGCTCGGCCTGGGCGGCCAGCTTGCCCGGGAGCCACAGGTCGTCGTCGTCGCAGAAGGCGACCAGCTCGCCGGTGGCGGCCGTGATCCCGGTGTTGCGGGCCCCGGCCAGGCCCGGCGTGCGCTCGTTGGCCCGGACCCGCACCCGGCGGGCCGCCCCGCCGGCGCCGACCCCGTCGTGGGCCAGGTCGGCCTCGGGGTCGGACTGGTCGAACACGGCGATCACGTGCACGTCCCCGGGGTAGCGCTGGGCCAGGACCGACTCGACGGCCCGGCGCAGGAGCGCGGGCCGGTCCCGGGTGGCGATGACCACCGTGACCGACGGCGCGGGCCCCCCGGGGGGGCGGGGCGCGACCGGGTCGTCGGTGGGCAGGGAGGCGGCGTCCACGGGGGCCTATCGGCCACCGCGGGGCCTCATGTAGCCGTAGGCCAGCAGGAACGGCGAGGTCAGGGCCGTGACGACCCGGCGGTCGGGTGCCGGGAGGGCCTGGCGCCAGGCGTCGTCGCGGCGCAGGGGGATGGTGCCGGTGCGGAACCGCATGGGGTTGCCGGCCACCGAGTGGCTGGCCCCCAGCCGGGCGCCTTCGGGCCCGAGGAAGGCGTCCCAGCCCGGCTCCAGGGCCAGGCCGGTGGGGGCCAGGACGGCCCGCAGGGCGGCGCTCGGGTCTTCCAGCACGTCCTCGTAGCGGAGGCGCAGGATGTCGGGCCCGGTGGCCCCCAGGGCGGTGAGCAGCACGTTGAAGGCGTCCCACCACGCCGCCGAGGACGCCGGCGTGTACGTGGGCATGGCCACGCCGTCGTCGACCTCGGGCCGGGCCATCTCCTTGGTCCACGAGTAGGCCACGCCCCGGCTGTCTCGCACCAGGTGGACGACCCGCACGTCCGGGCCGGGCAGGTGCCGGAGGGCGAAGGCGGTGGAGGCGTGCTTGGACGAGTCGACCAGGACCGACGCCCCCGACACCCGGGCCGCGGCCCGGTACAGGCGGGCCAGGCGGTCGACGTGGGTGGCCAGGTCGGCCCGGAAGCGACGGGAGGCGGGGACGGCCAGCTGGGGGATGTGGCGGTTGCGGTCGACGCGGTGCTGGAGGTCGCGCCAGGCCCGGCCGTCGACCTGGTCCCAGCCCCCGAAGGCCTCCTGGCCCACCGGCGCCCAGAACGGGCAGGAGGCCAGGGGCTCGCCGCAGGCGCAGCGGTGGCCCAGCACCAGCCCCCGCTCGGGCAGGTGCACGACCTCGCCCAGGGCGGCCACGCCCGGCACCGCCCCCAGCAGCCGCTCCAGCAGGGTGCTGCCGCTGCGGCCCGAGCCGCCGATGTAGACGACGACCGGCCGTTCCGGGGAGGGGCGCCGGGGTGGGGGTGGGGCTGCGGTCACCGCCGCAGCACCCCGTCGACCAGCTCGCCGAACAGGGTGACGGCGGCGGGCACGGCCCCGTCGTCGACGGCCACCGCGTAGGCCGCCGGGTCGGCCACGGCGGCGTCGATGTGGGCCCGCAGGGCGTCCTCGTCCTCCACGCAGCGGGCCTGGCCCCGCTCGTCCATCCAGCGCCCGAAGGTGACCTGGTGGTCGTCGACGACCTCGCCCAGGTGGGCCCGGCGGGGGACGATGACGGGCAGGCGCCCGGCGCTGCGGGCGTCGAGCACGGTGCCCGGGCCGGCGTGGCCGACCACGACGCGGGCCCGGGCCGCCAGATTGCCGATGACGGCCGGGTCGAGCGTGGGGTGGCCCTCGGCGTGGCGGGGCGGGGGGGCCGGGCCGTGCTGCACCACGCACACCGCCGCGGGGTGGTCGGCGGCCCAGCGGTCGACCCACTCCACCAGGCGGGCGAAGGGGTGGTGGTCGGTGCCCAGGGTCACCAGCACGTCGATGGCCCCGGGCGGGCCGGCGGGGCCGCTCACAGGATCGGCCCGATGACGACGCTGCCCCGGTAGTGGGCCTGCTGCTCGGGCCACTGCACGCAGAACAGGTCGGTGAAGGGGCGGCACATCCGCCCGGTGAGGGTCGGGCTGTCGACCCGGTCGAAGACCTCCAGGTACACGGTGGCGATGCCCATGCGCCGGGCCAGGAGGAAGAACGGCACCGCCACCCCGGCGCCGTCGCTGACCACCACGTCGGGCCGCTCGGCCCGCAGCACCCGCCGGGCCAGCACCAGGTTGCGGAGCAGGTTGGGGATGTTGCGGGTCGTCGGGTGGTGGGCCCACCAGGTGCGCTCGCCGGCCAGGTGGGCGCGGGCGTCGGCCTTGTCGAAGGTCACCCAGGCCCGATCGTGGCCCGACCACCACGGGCGGAGCCGGACCAGCTGGGTCAGGTGCCCCCCGGTCGAGCAGACCAGGAGGACGCGGGTGGGGCGGGGGGTCGTGGGGTCCAAACGGGGGCGATCCTACCGGTCGCCCCCTCGGGCCCTCGGTGTCCTCCCGTCGACTGCGGGCCCGGCCGGGCCGGCCAATAGGTTCGCGGGCCGTGATCCGGCTCGACGCGGCGACCGTGCTCCTGCAGTGGAGCGTCGGGGGCCTGGCCCTGCTGTGGGTCACCACCCGCCGACGCGAGGTGGGGTTGGGCTACGGGTGGCTGATGCGGGGGACCTTCGGCCTGCTGGCCCTGGCCGGGGCCGTGATCGGCCTGCGGGTCGACCCGGTGTGGGGTCGGGACCTGGCCGCCGTGGCCGTGGCCGTGGCCACCGGGGCCGCCCTGGCCGTGTCGATCGTCCGGCGGTCGGCCGGCGTGGCCGGCCAGCGGGTCCGGGTCGAGCGGCGGACCGCCCGGGTGGCGGCCATGACCGGCATCGACCGGGCCGAGCAGCGCTTCGAGACCGGGGCCCCCGAGTTCCCCCCCGCCCTCGACCTGGTGGCCCCGGCCGTGGGCCTGGTGGGCCTGGTGGCGGCCGGGGTGGCGGCCGGGTCCCCGGTGTGGCTGTCGGTGGCCCGCACCGTGGTCGGCGCCCTGTTCCTGGGGGCCATCACCGACGCCATGCTCCTGGGCCACTGGTACCTGGTGCAGCCCGGCCTGGCCCGGGGTCCGTTGCTGGAGCTGGTGCGGGCCACCGCGGTGGTGTGGCCGGCCGAGGTGGCGCTCCTGTTGGTGCCGACCGGCATGGCCTCGGTGGTGGCCGGCACCATCGACGACGGCTACGGCGGCATCCTGGGCTGGACCTGGATCACCTGCGCGGCCACCACCCTGGGCCTGCTGGCCGTCACCCGGGCGGCTCTGCGGGAGCGGGAGTACTCGGCCGTCATGGCCGCCACCGGCCTGCTCTACCTGGCCATCCTCACCGCCTTCGGCACCGACCTGATCGCCCGGGCCCTGCTGGCCTGATCCGAGCCCAGCCGCGCCTCAGGGGTGGGGGAGGTGGAGGGTGGCGCGGAGGGCGAGGTGGTCGGTGCCGGGGAGGGGGAGGCGTTCCAGGGCTGCGACCCGGACGTCCGCCGAGGTGACCACGTGGTCGAGGGCCAGGAGGGGTGGGAGCCGGGAGCGCCGGGGGTCGCGGACCGGCCAGGTGGGCAGCCAGCGCTGGCCCAGGACGGCTTGGGCGTCGACCAGCGCGTGGGCCCGCAGATTGCGGCGGAAGGCCCGGTGGCCGCCGGTGGCGTTCCAGTCGCCGGCCAGCACGACCGGGCCGGCCACCTCGCCGGCCACCGCCGCGGTGGCGGCCAGGGTGTCGTGCCAGGGTCCCACGTCACGGTCGAAGATCGGGGCCTGGGTGTGGACCGGCACCACCCGCACCGGCATGCGGCCCACGGCCAGGTCGACCACCAGGCCGGGGCGGCCGCCCAGGCTGCGGGACTCGGCCCGGATGACCGGGTGCCGGCTGGCCACCAGCGCCCCGAAGAAGCCCTCGTCGGGCCAGGCCGCGGCGTGGGGCCAGCGCCGGGCCAGGCCCGCCCCGTCCAGGGCGTCCACCGTCGTGTCGGTGGCCTCCACCACCAGCACCGCGTCGGCGTCCAGGGCCACCAGGGCCTCGGCCTGGGCCCTCGTGTCGCGGGTCGAGCGGGCCACGTTGGCCGCCACCACCGTGAACCGGCGCCGCCCCGTCGGCGCCCGGTCGGCGCCCTCGGCCGGGGTGTCGGGCCGGGCCAGCAGCGGCAGGAACGACTCGGCCGACAGGCCCAACCGGCGGACCCGGAGGGCGGCCCGGCCGGGTGCTGTGGTCCTCAGCGGACCACGAAGTACTTGGCCTGCGGGTGGTGCAGGACGATGGCGGACGTGGTCTGCTCGGGCTGGAACTGGTAGCCGGTGTCCTCGCTGACCTCGATGCCGATGCGGGCCACGTCGAGCAGCTCGGCCACCCGCTGGTTGTCCTCCAGGTCGGGGCACGCCGGGTAGCCCCACGAGTACCGGCCGCCCCGGTACTGCTGCTTGAACAGGCCGGCCAGGGAGGGCCCGTCCTCCTCGGCGAAGCCCCACTCCTCGCGGATGCGGCGGTGCCACAGCTCGGCCAGGGCCTCGGCCATCTCCACCCCCAGGCCGTGCAGCAGGAGGTAGTCCTGGTACTTGTCCGCCGCGAACAGCTCGGCGGTGCGCTCCGACACCGCGGCCCCCATGGTCACGATGTGGAAGGCGACGTAGTCCAGCTCGTCGTCCTCGATGGGCTTGACCAGGTCGCTGATGCACTGGTGGGGCGCCACGCGGGAGCGGGGG
This sequence comes from Acidimicrobiales bacterium, assembly GCA_035630295.1. Classification (NCBI taxonomy): domain Bacteria; kingdom Bacillati; phylum Actinomycetota; class Acidimicrobiia; order Acidimicrobiales; species Acidimicrobiales bacterium. The sequence continues at coordinate 78,906 of DASQKY010000020.1, forward strand.
AACCGGAAGCGGGTGATCTCGCCGTCGCGGGACTCGTCGGACCAGATGACGATGTCCTGCCCGTCGCGGTTGGCCGGGTAGTAGCCGTAGACCACGGCCGGGTTGAGCAGGCCCTCGGTCACGGCCTGGGCCAGCTGGGCCCGGAGCATGGGCCGCATCCGCTCGCGGAACTCGTCGTTGGTCTCCTTGGTGCCGGCCGCGCCACCAGCCGCGGCCGGTCGGACCTCGGGGCGGAACTGCCACTGGTTGCGGAACAGGGCCGTCTCGTTGATGTAGGCGGCGATGTCGTCCAGGGCGATGCCCTTCACCACCTTGGACCCGGTGAAGGGGGGCACGAACACCTCGTTGCCCCGCTCCAGCCCCTCCCAGGTGTCGGGGACGTCGTCGCCGTCGGTGGCGCCGGCGTCGCGGCCCCCGAAGCGGCCGGCCAGCTGCACCTCGGACGCGCTGGGGACCACGCCCCACTCGGGGTCGTCGGCGCCGGGGTCGCGCTTGATCTCGCCCAGGCGGTCCATGACGTGCAGGCCCTCGAAGGCGTCCTTGCCGTAGAACAGGCGCCCCCCGTACACGTTGCGCAGGTCGCGCTCGACGTAGGTGCGGGTCAGGGCGGCGCCGCCCAGCAGGATGGGCACCTGGAGGTCGCGGGCGTTCAGCTCCTCCAGGTTGTCCCGCATGATGAGGGTGGACTTGACCAGCAGGCCGCTCATGCCGATGGCGTCGGCCTCGACCTCCAGGGCCTTCTCGATCATGTCGGAGATGGAGACCTTGATGCCGAGGTTGACGACGTCGTAGCCGTTGTTGGTGAGGATGATGTCGACCAGGTTCTTGCCGATGTCGTGGACGTCGCCCTTCACCGTGGCCAACACGATGCGGCCCTTGCCGCTGTCGCCCTCGACCTTCTCCATGAACTGCTCGAGGTAGGCCACCGAGGCCTTCATGGTCTCGGCCGACTGGAGCACGAACGGGAGCTGCATCTCGCCCGCGCCGAACAGGTCGCCCACCACCTTCATGCCGGCCAGCAGGACCTCGTTGACGATCTGGAGGGCGGTGAACCCGCCGGCCAGGGCCTCGTCGAGCTCGGCGATGAGGCCGTCGCGCTCGCCGTCGATGATGCGCTGGCTGAGGCGCCGGTCGACGGGCCAGTCGGAGCGGTCCTCCTGCTCGACGGCCTGGACCTTCACGTCGGCGAAGATCTCCAACAGCTTGTGCAGGGGGTCGTAGCCGGCGTCGCCGCCGGAGAGCAGGCCATCGACGCCGCGCCGGTCGTAGATGAGGTCGAGGCAGACGTCGCGCTGCTCGTCGGGGATGCGCGCCAGGGGCAGGATCTTGGAGGCGTGGACGATGGCCGAGTCCAGGCCGTGCTTCACGCACTCGGCGATGAACACCGAGTTCAGGACGTGACGGCTGGCCGGGTTCAACCCGAAGCTCACGTTGGACACGCCCAGGGTGGTGTGGGCCCCGGGGATCTCCTCCTTGATGCGCCGGATGGCCTCCATGGTGGCCATGGCGTCGGAGCGCAGGTCCTCGTCGCCGGTGGAGAGCGGGAAGGTGAGGGCGTCGAAGATGAGGTCGGTGGGGTCCAGCCCGTAGGTGCCGACGGCCAGGTCGGTGATGCGGTGGGCCACGCGCAGCTTCCACTCGACGTCGCGGGCCTGGCCCTCCTCGTCGATGAGCAGGCAGATCACCGCCGCCCCGTACTCGCGGGCCAGGGAGAAGACCCGGTCCAGGCGGCTGCCCTCGGCGAAGCCGTCCTCCAGGTTGGCCGAGTTGAGGATGGCCCGGCCCCCGATCCACTGCAGGCCGGCCTCCATCACCTGGGGCTCGGTGGAGTCCATGACCAGGGGCGCGTTGGCCTGGGTGGCGAACCGGCTGGCCAGTTCGTCCATGTCGCCGGTGCCGTCGCGGCCCACGTAGTCGACGCACACGTCGAGGACGTGGGCCCCCTCCTTGATCTGGGCGTTGGCCATGGCCGAGCACGTGTCCCAGTCGCCCTCCAGCAGGGCCTCGCGGAACTTCTTGGACCCGTTGGCGTTGGTGCGCTCGCCGATCATCAGGAACGAGGCGTCCTGCTCCAGCGGGACGGCCGAGTAGATCGAGGTGACCGACGGCTCGAAGGTGGGGGTGCGGGGGGCCGGCGTGAGCGACGGCGCCATCTCGGCCAGCAGCTTGATGAACTCGGGCGTGGTGCCGCAGCAGCCGCCGATGACCTGGACGCCCATCTCCTCCACGAAGCGGCGCTGGTGGTCGCGCAGCTGCTCGGGCTGGAGGTCGTAGTGCATGGCCCCGTCCACCACCGAGGGCAGGCCGGCGTTGGGCAGGCAGGAGATGGGGGTGCGGGCATGGGCCGAGAGGTGGCGCAGGTGCTCGCTCATCTCGGTGGGGCCGGTGGCGCAGTTGAGCCCGATGATGTCGATCTTGAGGGGCTCGATGGCGGCCAGGGCGGCACCGATCTCGGTGCCCAGCAGCATGCGCCCGGTCAGCTCCATGGTCACCTGGGCCTGGATGGGCACCGGCCGGTCCAGGCGGGTCATGGCCCGGCGCGAGCCGATGACCGCGGCCTTCATGGCCAGCAGGTCGAAGTGGGTCTCCAGGATGAGCAGGTCGACCCCGCCCTCCAGGAGGGCGTCGGCCGCCTCCTCGTAGGCGTCGCGCAGGGCGGCGAAGCGGATCTGGCCCAGGGACGGGGCCTTGGTGCCCGGCCCCAGGGAGCCGGCCACGTACCGGGGCCGGTCGGGGGTGGAGAAGCCGTCGGCCACCTCGCGGGCGATGCGGGCGTTGGCCAGGGCGATCTCGTGGCTGCGCTCAGGGACGTCGTACTCGCCGAGGGGCACCGCGAAGGCGCCGAAGGTGTTGGTCTCCACCACGTCGGCCCCGACCTCGAAGTAGGCCGAGTGGAGGGCGGCCACCACGTCGGGCCGGGTCACGCCCAGGATGTCGGTGCAGCCCTCGAAGGCGGGGCCGCCGTAGTCGTCGAGGCTGAGGTCCTGCTCCTGGATCCACGTGCCGGTGGCCCCGTCGTAGACGACGACCCTCTCGGCCACGGCCTCCATGAACGTGTTCCGACGACCCATCGGGCCAGGCTACCGATGCCCCTCCGGTGCTGGCCCATCCCATTTTTCCGCGCCCTCCCGGGACCTCTGTGCCTTCTGTGGCTCCTGTGCCCCCGCCGGTACTGTGCGGCCATGCGCATCATCGAGGCCGACCAGGTCCCCGACGTGCGGGCCGGGGAGATCCCGGCCCACGTCGGGGTCATCATGGACGGCAACGGGCGGTGGGCCCAGATGCGCTCGCTGACCCGCTCCGAGGGCCACGCCGCGGCCGAGGCCGCGGTGGTGGCCACCGTCGACGCCTGCCTCGACCTCGGCGTGTCGTGGCTGTCGGCCTACGCCTTCTCCACCGAGAACTGGACCCGTGACGAGGAGGAGGTGGGCTTCCTCATGCGCTTCGACGAGTGGCTCCTCCGCAAGGAGCGGCGCGACGAGCTCGACGAGAAGGGCGTGCAGATCCGGTTCCTGGGCCGCACCGACGACCCCCGCATCCCCCCCGCCTCCCGGGACTGGCTGGCCGAGACCACCGCCCTCACCGCCGGCAACACCCGCATGGTGCTGGGCATCGCCTTCAACTACGGGGGCCGGGCCGAGATCGTCGACGCCGCCCGGCGCCTGGTGGCCGCCGGGGTGGACCCCGACGAGGTCACCGAGGCGAGCCTGGCCGCCGGCCTCTACGCCCCCGACATGCCCGACATGGACCTGGTGGTGCGGACCTCCAGCGAGCACCGGCTGAGCAACTTCTTCCCGTGGCAGTCCACCTACGCCGAGCTGGTGTTCCTCGACACCTTGTGGCCCGACTTCCGCGAGGGCCACCTCTACTCGGCGGTGGCCGAGTACCAGGCTCGCCGCCGTCGCATGGGCGCGGCCAGCGTGGCCTCCTCGGGCCCGGCCCCGGCCTGACCCGGCGGCCCGCTCCGAGTGGCCGGGGGCCCGGGGTCGGTCGGTACGCTCCGGGCATGACCCCGGCGGACCTCGCCTCGCTCCTCGCCCTGCCGGGACTGCCCGAGGGCCTCGTCGCCGTCGAGACCGAGCTCGACCGGGCCGTGGTCGTCGACCGGGCCGAGATCGAGGCCCCGGCCCGCCGGGTGGTGCTGGGCGGGGGCAAGCGCCTGCGCCCGGCCCTGGCCCTGGCCTGCGGGGTGGCGGCCGCCGAGCGCGAGCCGGACGCCGTGCTCGACGTCCACGTGGTGGCCGGGGCCACCGCCGCCGAGCTGGTCCAGGCCGGCTCCCTGATCCACGACGACATCATGGACAGCGCCGAGGAGCGGCGGGGCGTGCCCACCATCAACTCGGTGGAGGGCCCCAACCAGGCCCTGCTGGTGGGGGACTTCCTGCTGGCCCGGGCCGGGCAGCTGGCCGCCGGGGTGAGCCGGGAGGTGGCCGCCTACCTGGCCGCCGCCATCGCCGACCTCTGCGTGGGCCAGTCGGCCGAGGTGACCACCCTGTTCGACGCCGGGCGCAGCGTGAACGCCTACCTGGACTCCATCCGGGGCAAGACCGCGGCCCTGTTCCGGGCCTCGTGCGAGATCGGGGCGGCGGCCGCCGGGGCCCCCACCGACGCCGTCACCGCGGTGGCCGCCTACGGCACCGCCTTCGGCATGGCCTTCCAGATCATCGACGACGTGCTGGACCTGGTCTCCACAGCGGAGGCCCTGGGCAAGCCGGTGGGCAACGACATCCGTGAGGGCGTCTACAGCCTGCCGGTGCTGCTGGCCCTGGCCGGCCCGGACGGCGTGGCCCTCCGCTCCCGCCTGGGCCACGCCCCGGGCGACGGCGAGGTGGGCCACGCCCTGGCCCTGGTGCGGGCCTCCGCCGGCGTGGCCGCCGCCCTGGACCGGGCCCGGTCCTTCAACGAGGAGGCCGCCGCCGCCCTGGCTGCCCTCCCGCCCAGCCCCACCCGGGACGGGCTGGCCGCCCTGCCCGGCCGCTACCTGGACTGGGCCCTGGAGCAGAAGGCCCCGGACCTGGTCGTCGCCACCGGCGGCTGACCCTGGCTTTCCCGGCACGGAGGTGCCGGGATGTCGGGCTCACCCGTGCTCGGCATGGGGGTGGCCTTCGACCGGCACGCCGTAGGGTCGGGACGGTGAGGATCTACACTCGCAAGGGCGACGACGGCACCACCGGGCTCCTCTACGGCGGCCGGGTGGCCAAGGACTCGGCCCGGCCCGAGGCCTACGGCCAGATCGACGAGGCCCAGGCGTTCATCGGGGTGGCCCGGGCCCACGTCGAGCCGGGCGGCGAGCTGGATCGGATACTGGTCGACATCGAGCGCGACCTGTGGGTCCTCATGGCCGACCTGGCCACCGACACCGCCAACCGCGGCAAGCTCACGCCCGGCACCACCCTGGCCACCGACGAGATGGTGGTGGCGCTGGAGGCCCTGATCGACGACGTGGAAGGCCGCTTCACTTCCCCCGACGAGTTCGTGGTGCCCGGCCAGACGGTGGTGGCCGCCCACCTCGACGTGGCCCGCACCGTGGTCCGCCGGGCCGAGCGGGTGGCCGTCTCCCTGGCCCCGGAGAGCACCGCGGCCCTGGCCTACCTGAACCGCCTGTCCGACCTGCTGTGGGTGCTGGCCCGTTGGCAGGAAGGCACCTCCGTCACCACCCGCTCGGTCTGACCGCGGCGGTCCCGGTCCGAACCGGCTCGTCCGGGCGGACATGATCCCTGCAGCCGGCCCGCGCCGCGCTGCCATCGCCCGACCCCGCTCGCCCTGGAGGCGTCCCGTGCCCCCTCGCCCCGTCACCCCCACCACCGACGCCTCGGCGCCGGCCCGCACCGACCTCCTGGTGCTGGGCGCCCGGTCCGACCGTCTGGCCGACGACCTGGCCGCCGCCGGGGTGGCCGAGGGCTTCGCCGCCGCCGCCGGCTTCGCCGGGAAGGTCCACGAGGTCCTCCTCGCCCCGCCGGCCGAGGGCTCCCGACCCCACCGGCTGGTGGTCGGGGCCGGCGCCGCCGCCGACGTCGACGCCAGCCGTCTCCGGTCGGTGGCCGGCACCGCCGGCCGGCGCGCCACCCGCCACCCCCGGGTGGCGGTGGCCCTGGCCGATGTGGCCGCCGAGGGCACCGGGGTCGACGCCGCGGCCCAGGCTGTGGCCGAGGGGTGGCTGTTGGGGGCGTACCGCTTCGAGGCCCACCGCAGCGAGCCCCGGCCGTCCGAGGTCACCTCGGTGGCCCTCACCGGGGGCACGGCCAAGGCCACCAAGGCCGCCGTGGCCCGGGGGGTGGCCGTGGCCCGGGCCGTGAACCAGGCCCGGGACCTGGTCAACGAACCCGGTGGCTCTCTCGTCCCCGACCGGTTGGCCGAGCGCATCCGGGAGATCGGCACCGGGGCCGGGCTGAAGGTCCGGGTCGACGGGCCGGCCGCCCTCCGCCGCAAGGGCCTGGGCGGGGTGCTGGGCGTGGCCCAGGGGGCGACCAACGAGCCCCGCTTCGTGCAGCTCACCTACCAGCCGGCCGGCCGGGCCACCGGGCACGTGGCCCTGGTGGGCAAGGGCGTCACCTTCGACAGCGGCGGCTACTCGCTGAAGACCTCCGAGGGCATGAAGGGCATGAACGGCGACATGGGCGGTGCCGCCGCCGTGGTCGGGGCCATGAGCCTGCTCGGGGCGCTGGGGGCCCGGGTCCGGGTCACCGGGTACCTGCCGCTGGTGGAGAACATGATCGGGCCCGACGCCCTGCGGGTGGGCGACGTGCTGACCACCCGGGGCGGCACCACCGTCGAGGTGCTCAACACCGACGCCGAGGGGCGCCTCATCCTGGCCGACGCCCTGCGCCTGGCCTCGGAGGCCACGCCGGACGCCATCGTCGACGTGGCCACCCTGACCGGGGCCTGCATGGTCGCCCTCGGGCCCCGGGTGGCCGGGCTCTTCGGCGACGGCGATCCGCTCCTGGAGCGGGTGCGGGCCGCGGCTGACACCGCCGGCGAGGCGGTGTGGCCCCTGCCCAGCCCGAGCCACCTGCGTCCCGGCCTCGACTCCGACGTGGCCGACATCAGGAACATCTCCGGTGGGCGCTACGCCGGGGCCTCGGTGGCCGCCCTGTTCCTCCGCCACTTCGTGGCCGACGACATCCCCTGGGCCCACCTCGACATCGCCGGCCCGTCGTGGATCACCGACTCCGCCGTCGGGGAGGTCCCGAAGGGCGGCACCGGCTTCGGCGTGCGGCTGCTGGCCGGCCTGCTGGCCGGGTGGGCGCCCCTGCCGTCCTGACCGGTGCGCCGCCCGGCGGGTCCGCGGCCTGACGGGAGCGGCGGCGGGGGACGGGGTGCCCGCCACCGCTCCCGGGCCCCGGACCGACCCCGCGACGAGGAGACGGGGTCGCCGGTCGTGGGGCTCAGGCGGCGTCGCCGCCCAGCCGGGCCAGTGACGCCTCGCTTGCCGGGGCGGGCGGCGGCGCGCCAGGCCGCGCCGGGCCGGGCTCCCGGGGGCCCACGAGGTCGTCCAGCGGGTCGTGGGGGGCGCCGGCCCGGGCCGGGTCGCCGGCCCGGGCGGCCATGAGGCGGTGGGCCCACACCGCGGCGTCGCGGGCCACCACCGGGTGGATGTGCCACCGCTGGAGGCGCTGCTCGGTGGCGGCCACGTCCTCGCCCAGCTCGGCCAGGGCCAGGGCGATGCGCCGGGCCCGCCGGTGCTGGGCGTCGAGGGTGGCGGCGTCGCGCTCGACCGCCCGCCAGGCGTCGTGCTCGGCCCGCACCACGTCGGGGAGGCGCTCCACCTGGTGGCGGGTGAGTGGCGGCAGGACCCGCCGGGCGGCCAGCTCGCCCGCCGGCGTCACCCGGGCCACGCCGAACTGGCACGAGCGGTGCAGCGCCCGGACCAGTGGGCTGTGGCGGCCCTTGCTGTGGCCCAGGCCCAGGGCCCCGGCCACCGCGTCGAGCTCCAGGGTGAACCCGCCCGGCGCGGCCTCGAAGCGGTGGGCGATGTGGCGCACCAGCCAGGTGGTGCTGGGACCGAGGACGGCCAGCCAGAAGCGCTCGACGTAGGTGGAGCGGGGATCGTGGCCCAGGGCCTCGACCACGGGGTCGGGCCAGGCCACGACGGGCAGGCTGGGGGCGGACAGGTCGGGGGCAGGCATCGGGCGCTCTCCCGGGGCAGGGATCAGGGGTCGGGGGGAAGCGACGAGCCTGACGTCAGCTCTTGATGTATTTCATAGCATTCCAATGCCCGTGTCAACCCCTCGAAAGGGTTGGGACAAGGTTTCGTTCACGCGAGGGCGGGGAGCCGTGGTCCGCCGTCGTCCGACGGCCCGAGCCAGGAGGAAGTCCGATGACGACCACGACCCCTGGGACCTACGATCCCTCCTACACCGAGCGGGCCAGCCAGAGCGTGCGCCGCCTGACCGAGACCAAGGCCGGGGCCAAGACCACGGAGTTCATGCTGACGGTGGTCTTCGTGGTGGGTGTCCTCGTCGCCACCTACCTCGACGAGGACAGCCTCGGCCGCGAGGACGGCTGGCGCTTCGCCAGCTTCGCCGTCGTCGCCTACCTGATCAGCCGGGGCCTGGCCAAGCTGGGCGTGAACGAGCGCTACACCGACGACGCCCGCTGAGGACGGCGCCGCCGCCCGGCCGGTGCCGGGCGGCGGCGCGGTTCGGGAATCCGGGGGCTGGGCCCATTGTTGAGCGACTCGGTAGGGTTTCCCGCCGAGACGAGCGACGAGAGGGGTTCCCATGGCGAGCTTCCGCGAGGTGCTGGCGCAGGCCAAGTCCGAGATCCGCGAGGTCACCACGGCCGAGGCCGACGAGCTGCGGCACCAGGACGGCGCCGTCGTGCTCGACGTCCGCGAGGCCGACGAGTTCGAGCAGGGCGCCATCCCCGGCGCGGTGTTCATCCCCCGGGGCACCCTGGAGACCGGCATCGAGGGGCGCATCCCCGACAAGGACACCCCCCTCGTCGTCCACTGCGCCGGGGGCGTGCGCTCGGCCCTGGCCGTGAAGAGCCTCCAGGAGCTGGGCTACACCAACGCCGTCTCGGTCGTGGGCGGCTTCAACAAGTGGAAGGACGAGGGCCGGGACTGGAAGCTCCCGCAGACCCTCAGCCCCGAGCAGCGCAACCGCTACAAGCGCCACCTGCTCCTCCCCGAGGTGGGCGACGAGGGCCAGCAGAAGCTGCTCGACAGCAAGATCCTCCTGCTGGGGGCCGGGGGCCTGGGCTCGCCCGCCGCCCTCTACCTGGCCGCCGCCGGGGTCGGCACCCTCGGCATCATCGACATGGACGTGGTCGACGACTCCAACCTGCAGCGCCAGGTGCTCCACAACGTCGAGCGGATCGGCGACCGGAAGGTCGACTCGGCCAAGAAGACCCTCACCCTGCTCAACCCGGACGTCGACGTGGTCACCTACGACATGCGCCTGGGGGCCGACAACGTCATGGACGTCCTGTCCGGCCCCGACGGCGACGGGTGGGACGCGGTCATCGACGGCACCGACAACTTCCCCACCCGCTACCTGGTCAACGACGCCTCGGTGAAGCTCGGCAGCCCCGTGGTCCACGGCGCGATCTTCCGCTTCGAGGGCATGGTCACCGTCTTCGACCCCAAGGACGGCCCCACCTACCGCGACATGGTGCCCGAGCCCCCGCCGGCCGACATGGCCCCCTCGTGCGCCGAGGCCGGCGTGCTGGGGGTGCTGCCCGGCATCGTCGGGTCGCTCCAGGCCCTGGAGGCCATCAAGGTCCTGCTGGGGCTGGGTGACTCCCTGCGGGGCCGGCTGCTGACCTACGACGCGCTGGAGACCAGCTTCCGCGAGTACAAGGTGCAGGTCGACCCGACCAACGAGATCACCTGGGAGAACCGGGACCGCATCCAGGTGGCCGAGGTCGAGGGCCTCTGCGCCCCCCTGCCCCTGGCCCCGCCCCCGGCCGGCTGAACCAACCGCCACCGCCCCACGTCGTTCCGTTCTGAGGCGCCCCGGCCCGCAGGGACGTGCGCCGGCGCCTCAGAACGGGAGGCGCCCGAATCGCCGAACCTTCTGAGGCATCTCGGCTCACGGGGATGTGCGCTGGCGCCTCAGAACGGGAGTCCGGGCCGATGGAGAGGGGGGCCTAGCCTCGCTGGCGATGGACGCCGTCCCCGATCCCCACGTCCCGGGGGCGGGGTCGCGTCGGGCCTGGGCCGCCCGCATCTCGGCCGTGGTCGGGCTGGTGGTCGTGGCTCTGGCCGTGGCCTTCGTGGCCCGCCGCCTGGCCGCCGACTGGACCGCGGTGCGGGCCGCGGTGGCCGACGCCTCGGTGGGCTGGGTGGCCGTCGGGCTGGGCCTGGCCGTCCTGGCCATGGCCGGCATCGGGTGGGCCTGGGCCGACGTGCTGGCCCTCCTCGGGGTGCGGGCCGGGCGGGGTCGGGTCGTGGCCTGGTACTTCGTCGGCGAGCTGGGCAAGTACCTGCCGGGCGGGGTGTGGCCGGTGGTGGGGCGGGGCGAGATGGCCCGCCGGGGGGGCGTGCCCCGGGCCACGGCCTACGCCAGCGTGGCCCTGTCGCTGGTGACCCTGTACCTGGCGGCCATGCTGCTGGCCGTCGCCCTCCTGCCCTTCGCCCTCGGCGGCGACGGCCCCGGCGGGGCGGCGGTGGTGCTGGCCCTGCTGCCCCTGGGCCTGGCCGCCCTCCACCCCCGGGCCCTGGCCCCGGTGCTGGCCCTGGCCCGCCGGGTGAGCGGGCGGGCGCTCGACCTGCCCGTGCCCCGCTGGCGCGACTCGGTGGCCACCGTGGTTCGCTACCTGCCCACCTGGGTGGCCATCGCCGGGGCCACGGTGGCCCTGGCCCGGGCTCTCGACCCGGGTGCCCCCGTGGCCCGGGTGGCCTTCGCCGCCCTGCTGAGCTGGATCGCCGGGTTCCTGGCCGTGCCCGCCCCCGGCGGGGCCGGGGTGCGGGAGGCGGTGTTCACCGCGGCCAGCGGCCTGGAGCCGGAGATCGGCGCCGCGGTGGCGGTCATCGCCCGAGTGGCCTTCGTCCTGGTCGACGGCGGGGGCGCGGCCCTGGCCGCGGCCGCCCTCCGTCGCGCCGGTCGGCCGGGCGACACCGATGGCGACCCGCGTGCCGATCCGGTCGGGCCGCGCCCCACGCCTGTCCCGGGCCAGCTCCCCGGGCCGGGATAGGCGGGCCGGGTCGTCCTGGCCTGTGTACGTGGACGGTGGCGGTGGCCGGGGCGGCTCGGCCGCCGCCGGGTGCGACGCGATCAGCGGGGGCCGAGGAGGAAGACCATGGTGGGCAGGGCCGGGCGGGCCGCCCGGCGGACCGGGCCCGGGGCCCGGGCCAGCCAGCGGGCCGGGCCGGTGGGCTGCTCGATCCGGTCGAGCTGAGCCAGGGCGTCCAGGGTGCGGTCCGCCCACGGCACCGGCAGCCGGTCCAGGGCGGCCCGCAGCTCCCGCCCGCTGTAGGGGTCCACGTCGTAGTGGGCTCCGGCCCGGGCCAGGCGCACCACCCGGTCCCGCTGGGAGCGGGGCACCCAGCTCAGGAACGGGACCTTGAAGTGGGGCTCGACCACCGACCACCGGCTGGGGGTGGCCAGGTAGGCCACGCCGCCGGGGGCCAGGACCCGCACCAGCTCGGCCAGGTGGACGGCCTGGTCGGCCCGGGTGCCCACGTGCTCGACCACGTGGTTGGACACCACCACGTCGAAGGAGCGGTCGGGGAAGGGCAGGCGCACCCCGGACGTGAGCCGGAAGCCGTAGCCATCGTGCTCCAGGCGGGTGTCCATGGTGTCGACGCTCTCCACCGCCCCGTCGGGCCCGGCGGCCCGGGCCAGCTCGGCCGAGATGACGCCGGAGCCGGTGCCCACCTCCAGCACCCGGGCCCCCGACAGGGGGCGCACGCCCTCGACCACGGCCGCGATCTTGCGGGCCTTGCGGCGCCGCAGCTCCACGTTGGGCCGCGAGTGCGCCCGCCACCCGCCGGGGGCCTCGGGTTGGCCGTCGGTGCCCGGTCCGGGCGCGTGGGCGGCTCCGGGGTCGGGCGGCGCCCCCGCGGCCCGGGTCGGATCGGGGGATCCGGCGTCGGTCGGCGAAGCCGGGTCGGCGAGACCCCTCTCGTCGATGGGCGCGGGCGGCGGGGAGGTCGGGTCGGTCACGGCAGGTCCACGGGGTGCAGGGCGGGGTCGTCGAGGGCGTCCTCGTCCACCGCGGGGGCGCGGAGGAACAGGGCCAGGGCCCCGGCCACCAGGGCCAGGCCCACCTGGGCGGCCACCCGGTCGGCGGCGGTGGCGGCCACGGCCCGGTTGGCCGGCAGGTCCACGGCCACGGCGATGGCCCCGGCCAGGGCCTCCCGCAGGCCGAGGCCGGCCGGGAAGATGCCGATGGCCGCGGCCACGATCACCGAGCCGGAGATGGCCACGGCCTGGGCCGGCTGGGCGGCGAAGCCCAGGAGGGTGAAGGCCAGCCACACCCGGGTGGCCGACACGGCCACGATGCCGGCCTCGATGGCCAGCAGCTGGCCGAGGTGGGCGGCGGCCCGGCCCGGGGCGGCCCGGTGCAGGAGGACGGCCACCGCGGCCCCCAGCCCGACGGCCAGCAGGAGCAGGCCCACGGCCAGGAGGCGCTGGGTCGGCCGGGTGAGCAGGAGGGCGCCGACGGCCAGGGCCCCGCAGGCGATCCAGGCCAGGCCGGCGGCCAGGTTGGCCTGGAGGGCCCGGCCGGTGCTGCTGCCCTGGCGGCGGAGGGCCTGGGTGCGGACGACGACCCCCCCGGGCAGGGGCAGGAGGTTGGCCACCGCGGCCAGCACCGTGAGCTGGGTGGCGTCGCGCCAGGCGATGCGGTGCCCGTTGACCGCCCCCATCACCCGGTACTCGGCCGCGTTGGCCAGGACGGTCAGGGGGGTGGTGACCAGGATGAGCAGGGGGAGCACGGCGGGCCGCAGGGCCTGGCCCTCCCGCAGCACGCCCAGCGACGGGATGCTGACGGCCAGGAACACCACCATGGCCGCCGCCACCAGCACCCGCCGGGTCCGAAGCGAGGCGGGCTTGCGGTCGAGCAGGCCGACCATGCGGGTCATCCACCCGCCGGCCCGCCGGTCGTCGCCCCCCTCGTCACCGTCCGCCCCCGGCGCCGGGGCGCGGGAGGGCGACGGGCTCCGGGAGGGCATTGGGCCATACTACGAGCGCATGTCAGGGGCCTCCGCGACCGAGCCGCTGCGCCTGCTCGTGCTGGCCACCACGTTCCCGGCCCGGGCCGGTGACGGCACGCCGGAGTTCGTCCTGACCCTCTCCGCGGCCCTGGCCGCCGCCGGCGTCGAGGTTCACGCCGTGGTCCCCCGGGTGCCCGGCGCCCCGGCCCGCGAGGTGGTCGAGGGGGTCGACGTGCGGCGCTTCGCCTACTTCCCCCGCCGGTTCGAGGGCCTGGCCCACGGGGCCATCATGGCCAACCTCCGGGCCCAGCGGTGGCGGGCGGCCGAGGCGCCGCCGCTGGTGGCGGCGTTCGGGGCCGCGGCCCGGCGCGAGGTGCGGCGGGTGCGGCCCCACGTGGTCCACGCCCACTGGCTGGTGCCGGCCGGGCTGGTGGCCCTCGGCCTCCGGCGCACCGCCGGGGTGCCGTACGTGGTCACCGCCCACGGCGCCGACGCCTACACGCTGCGCTCGGCCGCCGCCCTCCGGGCCAAGCGGGCCGTGGTGGCCGGGGCCGCGGCCACCGTGCCGGTCAGCGCGGCCATCGGCGAGGCCCTGGCCCCCCTGGGCCCGGTGGCCGCACCCATCCCCATGGGCGTGGACGTGGTCCGCATCGCCGCCGAGGTCGGCCTCCGGGCCCCCGAGCCGGGCCGGGTGCTGTTCGTGGGCCGCCTGGTCGAGAAGAAGGGCGTGGACGTCCTGCTCCGGGCCCTGGCCCTGGTGCCCGAGGCCGGGGCCGTGGTGGTGGGCGACGGTCCGGCGCGGCCGACCCTGGAGGCCCTGGCCGCCGAGCTCGGCCTCGGGGGCCGGGCCCGGTTCCTGGGCCAGCAGCCGCGGGCCGCGGTGATGGCCGAGCTGGCCCGGGCCGCGGTGGTGGCCCTGCCGTCCCAGGTGGGAGCCGGGGGAGACCAGGACGGCACGCCGGTGGTGCTGGGCGAGGCAGTGGCCGCCGGGGTCCCGGTGGTGGCCTCCGACCTGGGCGGCCTGTCCGAGCACGTGGCCGACGGGGAGACGGGCTGGGTGGTGCCCCCCGGCTCGGTCGAGGCGCTGGCCGCGGCCCTACGGGACACCGTGGCCGACCCGGCCGAGGCCGGGCGCCGGGCCGCCGCGGCCCGCGCCGCCCTGGCCGGCACCCTCGACCTGGCCAGCGTGGCCCGCCGCTACCGGTCGGTGCTGGAGGCCGCCGCGCACCGGGCCCCCCGGCCCGGCCCGGCCGGCGTCGGGGCCGGGCTCGACGCCGGATGAGCCCACCGACGGTCGCCGTCGTCCACGCCTACAGCCGAGCCAACAGCGGCGACGGGCTGCTGGTCGACCTCACCCTGGAGCGCCTGGCCCGGGCCGGCGTCCCCGCCGACTCGTGCACGGTGGTGGCCCTGGACCCGGCCTCGTTCGCCGACACGGCCCGCACCGCGGCCGTGGGCACCCCGGGCCGGGCCGCCGACCTCTCGGCCCTGGTCGCCGCCGGCCGGGGCCTGGCCCTGGTGGCCGGGGCCCGGCGGCCCGCCCTGGCCCGCTCGGCCGCGGCCCGGGCCGTGGCCGGCGCCGACCTGTGCGTGGCCGTGGGCGGCGGCTACCTCCGCACCGGCACCCGGGTCAACTCGGTGGGCACCGCCCTCAACCACCTGCCCCAGCTGCTGGCCGTGGCCCGGGGCGGGCGGCCCTCGGTGTACCTGCCCCAGAGCATCGGCCCGCTGGCCGGGCCGGTGGGCCGGCGGGTGGCCCGGGCCCTGGCCGGGGTGGGATCGGTCCACGTGCGCGACGACCGGTCCCGCGCCGAGCTGGCCGGCCTGGCCAACGTCACCCGCACCCCCGACCTGGCCGTGCTCGACCTGGCCGAGCGGTGGGCGGCGGGGGCCGCCCCCGTCACCGCGGCCGGGGACGGCCCCACGCTGCTCATCGGGCGGGCCCTGCCCGACGCTCCCGCGGCCGGGGCCCGCCTCCGGGCCCTGGCCGAGCGGCTGGGGGAGGTGGCCTGGGCGGTGCAGGCCGAAGGCTCGGCGGCCAAGAGCGATCGCACCTTCTACCAAGGCCTGGGCGTGCCGGTGGCCGGCCGCACCGGCGAGCTCCTGCGCCGGGGCGGATGGGGGGCGGTGGTGTCGGTGCGGTTGCACGGGGCGCTGGAGGCCCTGCTGGCCGGCTACCCGGCGGTCCACCTGGGCTACGAGCGCAAGAGCTGGGGCGCCTACCAGGACCTGGGCCTGGCCGGCCACGTCCACTCGGCCCGGGCCTTCGACCCCGGCGTGGTGGCCGACCAGGTGGCCGCCCTGCGGGCCGACCCGGGCCCGTTCTGGGCCGCGCTCGGGGCTGAGGCCGAGCCGCTGCGGGAGCGGTCCGAGGCCCTCACCGCCGACCTGGCCGCCGCCGTCGAGCGGGCGCCCTAGGTCCGGACCGGTTCCCGGACCGCGGCCGTGGCCGGCTGCACCTCGTGGGTGGCCCGGGTGGCCCGGCCCACCAGGTCGGCCAGCATCCCCACCACGAAGACCTGGAAGGCGGCGAAGAGGGTGAGCACGGTGTTGACCGCCACCCGGCCGTCGTAGGTCGCGACGTCGTAGACCAGCTTGCCCCCGCCGATGGCGGTGAGGGCCAGGCCCAGGGGCAGGAAGACCCGCAGCGGGTTGAACGAGAGGGTCATGCGGATGACTTGCAGGAGGTAGCGGCGGGTGTCGCGCCACCAGTGGAACTTCGACCGGCCGGCCCGCTCGGAGTACTCGATGGGCCAGTACTTCACCGTGTAGCCGTGGGCCAGGAACGTGAGGGTGATGGTGGTGACGCAGCTGAACCCGGGGGGGAGCTGGCTCACGTACTGGAGGGCGACGTCGCGCCGGAAGGCCCGCATGCCCGAGTTGAGGTCCGGGATCGGCGTCTGGACCAGGTACGAGGCCAGCTTGCGGATGAGCAACTTGGCCGGCACCCGGAACAGCTTGTGGGTCCCCTGCTCGGAGGTGCGGGCCCCCACCACCTGGTCGTGGCCCTCCATCTCCCGCACCAGCTCCGGGATGAGGTCGTTGGGGTAGGTCATGTCGACGTCGGTCCACACCACCACCCGGCCCCGGGCCGCCCGGGTGCCGTGCTTGCGGGCCGAGCCCGACCCCCGGTTGGTGAGGAAGGGGATGAGCCGGATGTCGGAGATCTCCCGCAGGGCCTCCCCGGAGCCGTCGTCGGAGCCGTCGTCCACCACGATGATCTCGTACGACATCCCGGAGGCGTCCATGGCCGCCCGGATGCGGTCGATCTCGGTCCGCAGGTGGCCCTTCTCGTTGAAGACGGGCAGGACGATGCTCACGTCCAGGGTGTCAGCGGGCCCACCGGGCGCGGCGTGCTCCAGGGCGGGGGCGTCCATGGGGGCCGAGGCTACTGGCCGGGCCCCCGCCGCCCCGCGGCCCGGCGCCGGCCCCGGTCTCAGCGCTCGACGGTGACGGTCGCGGTGGCCACGGCGCCGAAACGGGCCTCGCCCTCGCGCAGGAGCTGGGCCGAGACCCGGTAGTGGCCCGGCTCGAGGTCGCCCAGGTCGACCTCCACCGGCAGGCTGAGGCGGGTGCTGGCCCCCGGGAGCCAGCGGGCCAGGTCGGAGCGGCCGTCGGCCACCGTGCAGCCGCACTCCTCGCCGTGGACCAGGACGCCGAGCCGGACCCGGCCGGCGGGGGGGGCGGTGCGGTCCAGGCCGGGCCAGGGCTCGCCGGCCGGCCGGGTGACCACCACCCGGGCCCGCAGGTCCTCGCCCTCCAGGGCCGGGCCGGCGGTGAAGCGGACCTCGGCCCGCTCCATGGCCGGGCTGATCCCGGCCAGGCCGGCGGGCAGCAGCTCCCCGGCCGCGGCCAGCGCCTCCTGGCGGGCCCCGGGCCCCACCCACAGGCCGGCCCCGGTCCCGGCGTCGACCCAGGCCAGCCGGTACCCGGCCGCCGGCAGCTCGGGCTGATCGGTGCCGGTGACGATGAAGGTCCGGCCCCGCTCCCACTGGGGCCCGAAGGCTCGCAGGGCCACCAGGTCGGGCGTGTAGAGCTGGTAGCGGTAGAACTGCTCGACCACGCTGGTGTCGCCGTCCATCAGGTAGACGACCTCGTCACCAGGTTCCAGGATGGCGCCCAGGTCGGCGGCGTGGCGGGGGTCGGAGCCCCGGTCGGGCCCGATCTGGTCCAGGCTCCGCACCGTGCCCACCACCACCAAGAGGGCGGCCAACACCAGCAGCGCCGCGGGCCGGGCCCGGCGCACGGCGCTGGCCGCCACCACCACCACGACCAACGCCACGGCGATGGCGGTGGCGGTCCGGAGCCGCTGGGGGCCCCGGGGCTCGAGGGCGATGAGGCCCAGGATGGTGTAGGGCGTGTAGCCCCCCTTCAGGGCGTCCAGCCGGGTGAGCCACACCAGGCCGCCGGTGGCCACCGTGGCCGCCACCACCAGGCCCAGGGCCCGGCCCCGGGCCGCCCAGGTGCGGGTGGCGACCAGGGCCGAGAAGCCGCAGGTGACGAGGACGGCCACGAACATCTCGTTGTAGCGGCCGTAGACGGCCTGGTCGCCCCGGGCCCCGCCGCTGATGAACACCGCCCCGGCGGCGAAGGGCAGGCCCAGGACGGCCAGCACCGCGGTGGAGGCCACCGGGTCGAGGGCCCGCAGGCCGGCCACCGGGGCGGCGCTCGGGTCGGCCCCGGGCCGGCCGTGGCCGGGCCCCCGGCGGCGCCGGAGGGTGTCGAGCCCGCCCACGTCGCGCCACCAGCGATGGGCCAGGGCCCAGGCCCCCAGGCCGGCCAGGCCGGCGGTGGTGGCCAGCAGGTACCAGACCTGGCCAGTGGTGGCCAGGGCCAGCCGCCCGACGCGAGCCACGCCGTCGGCGTCGGACAGCCCGGCCGTCACCTGGCCCCCCGGCTCGTAGAGCCGGTCGTGCACGGCCCCGGCGGCGGCCCGGGCCGCGACCAGGGCGGCCACCGTCAGGGCCACCACGGCCCCCGCCCCCGGCGGGGCCAGGCGGCGCTGGACGGCCAGGGCCACCACCACCAGCAGCACCACCCCCACGACCGGCAGCAGCCGGGCGTGGACCACGTTGCCAGCCACCACCGTGAGGCCGGCCACCGCCCCCCGGGCCACGGTGGGCCGCTCGACCAGGCGCAGCACGGTGAGGACGACCAGGGCGAAGAACAGGGGCGTGACCGCGTCGCTCCAGGCCAGGGTGCCGGTCACGGCCAGGCCCGGCAGCGAGGCCGCCACCGCGCTGGCGGCCAGCGACCACGGCGGGGCCAGGGTGGTGAGGCGCCGGGTCAGGGCCTCGACGGCCACGAAGGTGAGCCCGGCGGCCACCACGTTGGTGAGCATGGCGGCCCGGTAGACGGTGTCGGGCGAGAGGTCCAGGGCGAACCACGGGGCCAGGAGCACCGAGTAGCCGGGGCCGTAGGTGGCGGCCATGCCCAGGTTCCACCGGGGTCCCCCGCCCAGGAGCCGGGCCATGGCCAGGTAGGCGGTCTCGTCGGCCACGATCCGCGGGAAGCGGGCCGTGCTCACCACCCACAGCCGCAGGGCCATGACCGCGGCCGCGCCCGCGGCCCACCCCAGGGGCCCGGCCCATCGGGGGCGGCCGTCGATCGGGGCCTGGCCCGGGCCGGCGCCGCGCCCAGGGCCGGCGTCGGGGTCGGGGTCGGGGTCAGGGTCGGGGGCCGGCCGGTTCTCGTCGGGCGCGGTGGTCGGGGTCGGGGAGGGCATGGGGGCTCGGCCCGTCGTGGCGGCGGACGGGTGGGTCATCTTCGCGCCGGGGCCCGCCGGCCGAGGCCATCGGGGGGCCCCGCTACCATCGCCCCGTGCCAGCGGCAGGGAAGGGCCCGGACCCGGGCTCCGGTGGCTGGCGGCACTCCTGGCCGATGGCCGTGGCCGCGGTGGGCCTCCTGGCCCTCGTGCTCCGGTGCTGGGCGCCGGGCCCGGTGACCCAGCGGGTGGACGAGGACCTGTGGCTGGCCCGTTCCGAGGCCTTCCGCGCCGCGGTGGCCCACGGCGACCTGGAGCGGGCCAGCGCCTCGCCCGACGGCCAGCTGGCCACCCTGCCCGGGGCCACCACCATGTGGGCCGGCGCCGCCGGGCGCGACCTGGCCCGGGTCAGCGCCGGGCTGGGGCTGTCGGCCCCGGTGTCGGGGCCGTCGGACCGCTCGCCCCAGGTGCTGCGGGCCGGCCGGGCCCTGGTGGCCCTGGCCACCGCCCTGGCCCTGGTGGTCACCGTGCTGGCCGGCGCCGTGCTGGTGGGCCGGCGGGCGGCGCTGGTGGCCGGGGTGCTGATGGCCACCGAGCCGTTCTTCGTGGGCCACGGGGGCCTGCTCCACACCGACGCCATGGTGGCCCAGTTCGGGGCGGCGGCCGTGGTGGCCGCCGCGGTGGCCGGGGCCCGGGCCCTGGCCGTGGTGGGCCTGCCGGTCCCCGGCCTGGGCGGTGAGGTCGCGAGGGACCGGTCGCCGGACGGGTCGCCGGAGGACGAGGGGGGGCCGGGAGTCGGCGACGGGCCGGAGGACGGGTCGCGGGAGGACGGGGCGGGGTCGGGGGCCGGGTCGCCGGAGGCCGGGGCGGGTTCCGGGGCCGGCGAGGGGCGGGGGGACGAGCCGGCGGGGGACAGGCTTCCGGACGACGCTCGGGGGGCCCGGCGGAGCGTGGCCGCCTGGGCGGTGGTGGCCGGGGTGTGCGGGGCCCTCAGCGTGCTGTCCAAGATCAACGCCGTGGTGCTGGTGGGGACCGGCGCCGCCCTGCTGACCCTGGCCCTGGCCGTCGAGGTGGCCCGCCGCGACCGGCGCCTCCTGGGCCGGTGGGCCGGGGCCTGGGCCCGGGCCGCGGCCTGGGCCACGGGCTCGGCCGCCCTCACCACACTCCTCCTGTGGCCGGCCCTGGCCGTCGAGCCGGCCGGGCAGCTCCGGGCCGTGCGCCGCTCGGCCACCCAGCTCCAGATCGGGAGCTACACGTTCTTCGACGGGGAGGTGGTGGCCTCCCCGCCGGCCCGCTTCGTGCTGGTGACCCTGGCCTGGCGGGCCACGCCCTGGTTCCTGGCCGGCGTCGCGCTGGCCGTGGTGGTGGCCGCCGGTCGCCGCCTGCTCCGGCGGGGCGGGCCGCGGCGGCCGTGGACGCCCTGGTGGTGGGCGGCGGTGGCCGCCGGCACCGCCGCGGTCTACCTGGCCGCGGTCATGCAGTCCGACCGGAAGTACGACCGCTACGGGCTGCCCGCCCTGCCCTTCGCGGCCCTGGCCGTGGGGGCGGTGGTCGAGGCCGGGGTGCGGGCGGCGCGGGCCCGCGGCCTCTCGCCCCGCCTGGTCCGGGGGGCGGGCCTGGTGGCCTCCGGGGCCCTGGCCGTCCATGCGCTGGCCCTCGCCCCCTACGCCCTCTCGTACGTGAACCCGGCCCTGGGGGGCCAGCAGGGCGCCCTCTCGGAGATCACGCTGGGCGGCGACGGTGTCGAGCAGCTGGGCCGCACCATCATCGAGCGGGAAGGGGGGCGGTGCCAGGGGGTGCGCACCGTCTACTCGGCGTCGCTGCGGGTGGCCCTGCCCTGCGGGCAGATCGTGGCCCTGGACCTCTCCGGGCCGGTGGACCTGGACGACGTCGACTACGTGGTCATCACCGTGAGCATGCGCCAGCGGGGCATCGCCGCCCCCCTGGACGAGGCCCTGGCCGGTCGGGCCCGGCGGGTCGACACCGTGGAGGTCGGCGGGGTCACCTACGCCGAGCTGTGGGCCCTCGACCGGGGCGGGCCCGGCGGCGGGTAGCTGGCCGCGGGGCCGGCGGAGGCCGCCCTCCGCAGCGGGCTCAGGCCGGTCGGCCCGCCTCGGCGGTCAGGTCCAGCCGGGCCAGGAGCTGCCGGGCCCCGGTGGCCGGGCTGGTCGTCCCGGCCTCGACCGCGGCCTCGACCGCGGGCAGGGCGTCGGCCACCGCCGGGTCGGTGCGGAGCCGGAGCTCCAGGGCCCCCCGGAGCTCGGACCACAGCCAGGCCCGGGCCTGCTGGCGGCGCAGGCGGTCGAGGCCCCCGCCGGCCCGGAGGGCGGCGTGGGCGTCGGCCACCGCGGCCCACACCTCGGCCACGCCGTGGCCGGTGACGGCGGAGGCCAGCAGGGCCTGGGGGGCCACCTCGGGGTGGCGGGGCCGGAGCAGGTGCAGGGCCCGGCGGACATCGGCGGCGGCGTGGGCCGCGGCGGCGGCCAGGTCCCCGTCGGCCTTGGTCACCACCACCAGGTCGGCCAGCTCCATGATCCCGCGCTTGATGCCCTGCAGGTCGTCCCCGCCGGTCGGGGAGGCCAGCAGCACGAACAGGTCGGTGAGGTCGGCCACCGCGATCTCGCTCTGGCCCACGCCCACCGTCTCCACCAGCACCACGTCGAAGCCGGCGGCCTCGCACAGCAGCAGCGACTCGCGGGTGCGGCGGGCCACGCCGCCCAGCTCGCCGCCGGAGGGGGAGGGGCGCACGAAGGCGCCGGGATCCTTGGCCAGGTGCTCCATCCGGGTCTTGTCGCCCAGGATCGACCCGCCGGTGCGGGAGCTGCTGGGGTCGACGGCCAGCACCGCCACCCGGTGGCCGTGGCCGGTCAGGTGGGTGCCGAAGGCCTCGATGAAGGTCGACTTGCCCACCCCCGGTGGCCCGCTGATGCCCAGCCGCACCGCCCCCCCGGTGCGGGGCAGGAGGGCCTCGACCAGGGCGGCGGCCTGCTCGCGGTGGTCGCCCCGGGTCGACTCCACCAGGGTGATGCCCCGGGCCAGGGCCCGCCGGTCGCCGCCGACGATGGCGTCGGCCAGCTCGGTCGCGGGTTCGGGAGCGGCGGCCACGGTGCAGAGGGTAGGCAGCCGACCCCACCCGCGGTGCCTCCACCCCACGAACCGAGCACGGAAAGGCCGGGGTATCGGGCTCTTCGTGCTCGGTTCGGTCAGGCGGGGGTGGGGCGGGTGCGGATCAGGTCGAGGACCTGGGAGGCGGCGGTGGGGATGTTGGTGCCGGGGCCGAACACCGCGGCCACCCCCGTGTCCCGGAGGAACTGGTGGTCGCCGGGGGGGATGACCCCGCCGCACACCACCAGCACGTCGCCGGCCCCCGCGGCCCGCAGGGCCTCGATGAGCTGGGGGACCAGGGTCTTGTGCCCGGCGGCCTGGGACGACACGCCGACCACGTGGACGTCGTTCTCCACCGCGTCGCGGGCGGCCTCGGCCGGGGTCTGGAACAGGGGGCCCACGTCCACGTCGAAGCCCAGGTCGGCGAAGGCGGTGGCGATGACCTTGGCCCCTCGGTCGTGGCCGTCCTGGCCCATCTTCACCACCAGCATGCGGGGGCGGCGGCCCTCCTCGGCGGCGAAGGCGTCGACCTCGGCCCGGATGCGCTCGAAGCCCTCGTCGCCCTCGTAGCCCTGGCCGTACACCCCCTGGAGGGTACGGACCTGGGCCGTGTGCCGGCCGAAGGTCGCCTCCATGGCGTCGCTCATCTCCCCGACGGTGGCCCGGGCCCGGGCCGCCTCGACGCACAGGGCCAGCAGGTTGGCGTCGCCGGCGGAGCCCTCCCGCAGGGCGGCCAGGGCCTTGTCGCAGGCCCCCTCGTCGCGGGTGGCCCGGATGCGCTCCAGCTTGGCCACCTGCTGGGCCAGCACGGCCCGGTTGTCGATGTCGAGCACGTCGACCTGCTCGGGGTCGGCCACGGTGTACTTGTTCACGCCCACCACCACCTCGTCGCCCCGGTCGATGCGGGCCTGGCGCCGGGCCGCCGACTCCTCGATGCGCAGCTTGGGCATGCCCGACTCGACGGCCTTGGTCATGCCCCCCAGCTCCTCCACCTCGGCCATCAGGGTCCGGGCCCGATCGGCCAGGTCCCGGGTCAGGGCCTCGACGTAGTAGGAGCCGCCCAGCGGGTCGACCACGTGGGGGATGCCGGTCTCCTCCTGGAGCACCAGCTGGGTGTTGCGGGCGATGCGGGCGCTGACGTCGGTGGGCAGGCCCAGGGCCTCGTCGAAGGCGTTGGTGTGCAGGCTCTGGGTGCCGCCCAGCACCGCGGCCATGGCCTCCACCGTGGTGCGGATCACGTTGTTGTACGGGTCCAGGGCGGTGAGCGACACCCCCGAGGTCTGGCAGTGGGTGCGGAGCATGAGCGACTTCGGGTCCTTCGGGGCGAACTGGCTCATGACCTCGTGCCACAGCAGGCGGGCGGCCCGCAGCTTGGCCACCTCCATGAAGAAGTCCATGCCGATGGCGAAGAAGAAGCTGAGCCGGCCGGCGAAGCGGTCGACGTCGAGGCCCCGGTCCAGGGCGAAGCGGACGTACTCCAGCCCGTCGGCGATGGTGAAGGCCAGCTCCTGGTCGGCCGTGGCCCCCGCCTCCTGCATGTGGTAGCCGGAGATGGAGATCGAGTTGAACCGGGGCATGTGGTCGGCCGTGTACTCGATGATGTCCGAGACGATCCGCATGCTCGGCTCGGGCGGGTAGATGTAGGTGTTCCGGACCATGAACTCCTTGAGGATGTCGTTCTGGATGGTCCCCGACAGCTGGGCCCGGTCGACCCCCTGCTCCTCGCCGGCCACGATGAAGCTGGCCAGGCAGGGCAGCACCGCCCCGTTCATGGTCATCGACACCGACATCTTCTCCAACGGGATGCCGTCGAAGAGGATCTTCATGTCCTCCACCGAGTCGATGGCCACGCCGGCCTTGCCCACGTCGCCCTCCACCCGGGGGTGGTCGGAGTCGTAGCCCCGGTGGGTGGCCAGGTCGAAGGCCACCGACACGCCCTGCTGGCCGGCAGCCAGGTTGCGCCGGTAGAAGGCGTTGGACTCCTCGGCGGTGGAGAACCCGGCGTACTGGCGGATGGTCCACGGCCGGTTGCTGTACATGGTGGCCCGCACGCCCCGGGTGAAGGGCGGGAAGCCGGGCAGGGTGCCGGTCTCGACCTCGGCCACGTCGGCCGCGGTGTAGAGGGGCTTGACGTCGATGCCCTCGGGGCGGGTGCGGACCAGCTCGTCCGGGTCGCGGCCCTTGAGGTCCCGGCCGGCCTGGGCCCGCCAGTCGTCCAGGGTCGGCTCGGCGTCGCTCGTCACCCGGCCGAGGTTACGGCTCGCCCCCCCGGCGCCCCAAGGGCGCGCCGGGGGCGGGGCCTGTCGGTCAGGCGCCGTGGGCGTGGTCGCAGAGGCGCTCCTCGCCCTCCTCGATCTGGCCGGCGCCGACCCCCTCCAGGGCGGCGAAGGGGCCGCACCGGTGGGATTCGATCCACACGTGGATCATGGGCACCGGGGTGAACTTCTGCAGCGGGGCCTCGCAGGTCCCGCCCACCTCGGTCACGCCGACCACCCGGGGGTGGTCTCCCGGCGTGAAGCACAGGTCGTCGTGGATGTGCCACTGGGTCAGCGGGCCGCCCACCTCGGGCACCGTGTCCAGCGTGACCCCGGGCTCGGCCATGAACATGGCCGACACCAGGCGCTTGCCGCCGCCGCTGGTGTCGTAGACCAGCGCCTCGGGGTGATCGGGATCGAGGGTCCGACCGTCGGAGAGGTAGTCCCAGTGGATGTAGTGCTCGTGGCCGGTGAACCCGTCGCCGATGGACTTGAAGCCGGCGGCCTCGGCGGTGGCCACGTCGGCGAAGTGGGGCAGGCGGATCAGGGTGATGGCGATGAGGTTCTCGGCCCGGGCCTGCTGCTCGGGGGTCACGCCCTCGACCCCGCTCAGGTCCAGGGGCAGCGCCGGGTCGTAGGGGGTGGGGGCCACCGCCGCGGAGGCGCCGTGCGCACCTTCCGGGTGGTCACCCTCGGGCTGGTCGCCGGCCGGGTGGTCGCCCTCGGCGTGGTCGCCGTCGGCGTGGTCGGCGGCGTCGCCGTGGGGATGGTCGGCCGCGGCCTCGTCACCGTGGCCCCCGGCGTGGGAGTGGGAGCCGGCCGAGACCATGGCCGCCACCGAGAGGGCGGCCACCGGCAGGGCCAGGAGCGCCAGGCGCGGCCCCCGGGCCGGGCGGGCCGCCCGGCCCGGCCGGCGGGGCACGCCGGTGGTCACCAGCTCGCGCCCGGCCAGGGCCACGGCCACCACGGCCAGGGCGGCGGCGGCCCCGTCGGCCAGTTGGACCGACTCCGAGACGTCGAGCCCGTCGACGAACCCGATGCCCACCGTCTTGGCCAGCAGCCAGCCCCCGAGGGCGCCGAGATGGATCGCCGCGCCGGCGGCCAGCAGCAGGCGCCCGCCGCGAGGTCGGGCCAGGGCGGCGGCGCCCCAGGCCACCTGGAGGGCGGCCACGACGGTGAAGGCCAGGGTGGCGGGCCGGTGCTCGCTGTGCACGCCGATGGCCGCAGCGTGGATGGCCCCCGCCCCCAGGGAGGCCAGCGCGGCGGTCCCCATGCCCAGCGTCACCGCGGCGGGTGACGGGGGGGCGGGAGGGACGGGCCCCTCGGTGGGCTCGTGCGGCGTGGTGATCACAGTGCTCCTCGGTCGATCTGCCAAGGCTACGCCGCCTCCGGCCACGGTGTGACGTCGACCACGGCCCGGCGTTCAGGTTCACCCGGTCGGGGGGCGGGCGGCCGGGGCCGTAACGTGGCCCCATGGAACGGGTCGCCCGGCGGCGAGAAGCACGGTGAGCCGGCTCCTGGTGGTGGCGGCCGCCCTCTGCCTGGTGGCCGGGGCCGTCCTGGGGGCGTGGGGCTGGGAGGACCGGGAGGCCTCGGCCCGGCGCATCGTGCCCACCCCCGAGAGCCGCGGGGGCCTGGGCGTGTTCGAGGGGAGCGAGGGCCGCCGCGAGGAGGCCTGCCAGCGGCTGTTCGCCGTCGCCACCCTGCAGGTGCCCCGCCCCGAGGCGTCGGGGTGGCCGGGTGGGCCGGGGGAGCCGGGCGGTGCGCCCCGGAGCTCCGAGGCCGACCCGGAGCAGGTGGCCCGGACCTTCGCCCTGCTCCTCGATCCCGGGATGATCGAGGACGTGCCCGAGTTGGCCCAGGACCCCGAGGTGGTCCGGACCATGGCCGACCTCCGGGCCGCCCTGCGGCGTGTCATCGACGAGCAGCGCGACCCCTACCAGGACCGCGACGTGAGCCAGGCCGCCGGGGCGCTGGGCCTGGCCCTCATCGCCGTCTGCTGACCAGCGGCCCTCGGTAGCCTCCGGGCATGGCTCACCGCTTCGTCGTCATCGGGGGAGGGCCCGCCGGCAACCAGGCCGCGACCACCGCGGCCCGCCTCGGGGCCGAGGTCACCGTGGTCGAGCGGGACGTGGTGGGTGGGGCCGCCCACCTGCGGGACTGCATCCCGTCCAAGGCCATGATCGCCACCGGCGGGACCATGGAGGAGCTGCGCCGGGTGGCGGGCATGGGCCTGGACCCGGTCGAGCCCGGCCTGGACCTGTCCGGGTTGCGGGACCGCATCGACGGGATCGAGGCCCGCCTGGAGCGCTCGGTCACCGGGCTGCTGGAGAGCCAGGGGGTGCGCATCATCAGCGGCACCGGCTGCTTCGTGAGCCCCCACGAGGTGGAGGTCACCCCGGCCGGCGGCACCGAGCCCGAGGTGCTGGTGGCCGACACGGTGGTGCTGGCCACCGGCAGCCGGCCCCGCATCCCCGACTGGGCCCCCATCGACGGCGACCGGGTGCTCACCACCCGCCACGCCTACCCGCCGCCGGCCCTGCCCGAGCACCTGGTGGTGATCGGCTCCGGGGTCACCGGCGTGGAGTTCGTGCACATGTTCTCGGCCTTCGGGTGCCAGGTCACCCTCATCGTGAGCCGCCAGCAGGTGCTGCCCCAGAAGGACCCCGAGGTGGCCGCGGTGCTGGAGGACGACTTCCTCCGGCGCGGGGTCAGCCTGTTCAAGGGGGCCCGGGCCGAGGGCATCGACGTCGGCCCGGACGGGGTGGCGGTGCGCTGCGACGACGGCCGGGTGGCCCGGGGGAGCCACGCCCTGCTGTGCATCGGCTCCATCCCCAACTCCGAGGACCTGGGCCTCGACGCCGCCGGGGTGAAGGCCGAGGGGGGCTACGTGGTGATCGACCACAACTGCCGCTCCTCGGTGCCCCACGTCTACGCCGCCGGTGACCTGTCGGGGAAGCTGCCGCTGTCGTCGGTGGCCTCCATGCAGGGGCGCAAGATCGCCGAGCACGCCCTGGGCCTCCACCAGGGCCCGCACCGGCACCTCGACTACGACAAGGCCGCCTCGGCCATCTTCACCGACCCGGAGATCGCCGATGTGGGCCTGGCCGAGGCCGAGGCCTTCGCCAGCGGCCGGAAGGTGCGGGTCACCAAGGTGCCGTTCTCGGCCTCGGCCAAGGCGCTGATCAACGACGACTCCCGGGGCTTCGTGAAGATCATCTCGGACCCGGCCACCGGGGTGGTGATGGGGGGCTCCATCGTGGGCCAGCACGCCGCGGAGCTCATCTCGGTCCTGGCCCTGGCCGTCACCGCCGGGCTGAAGGTCACCGACATCGTCGAGAGCCTGCTCGTGCACCCGGCCCTGGCCGAGTCGCTGGCCGACGCCGCCGAGTAGGCGCCCGGTGGACACCCCCGCCCCGTCCGCGGCCGAGCGCTTCCCCAACGGGCCGCAGTCGTTCCCGGCCGCCGGGGCCAACTCGCTGGCCACCATCTCCCGCCGGTGGCTGGCCCGAGGGGTCGACGCCGTGCTGATCGGCGTCCCGGTGCTGCTGGCCACCAGCGTCGTCCTGGTGCTCCAGGCCGCCGGCGATCCCTCCGCCGAGCCGGCCGACGCCGCCGGGCCCACCGCCCAGGCCGTCACCTGGGGAGCCCTGGTGGCGGTGGCCGTCCTCTACGAGACGGTGACGGTCACCCTGTGGGGCCAGACGCTGGGGAAGCTGCTGCTCGGCATCCGGGTGGCCCGGCAGGTCAACGGGCGCTGCCCCCTGTGGTGGGAGGCGGCCGTGCGGATCGCCCTCCCGGGGGTGGTGGCCACCGTGCCCCACCCGCTGGCCAAGGCGGCGGCCATGGCGCTGTACGCGGCGGCCATGTTCGACCCCCTGCGGCGGGGCGTGGCCGATCGGGCCGCCGGCACGGTGGTGGTCCGCACCCGCTGACCGCGCCCCCGCTGGCGGGCGGGCTACTCGATGACGAGGACGACGTCGCCGGCGGCCACGGTCTGGCCGGCCTCGACCTTGACCTCGGCCACGGTGCCGTCCTTGCCCGCGGTGATGGCGTTCTCCATCTTCATGGCCTCGAGCAGGCAGACGGTCTGGCCGGCGGTGACCTCGTCGCCGGCGGCCACGGTGACCTTCACGATGGTGCCCTGCATGGGCACGGTGACCGAGCCCGAGCCGGCCGCCGCCGCGCCGGCACCGCCGGCCCCCTTGCGGCGGGGGCGGGGGGTGGCCGCGCCGCCGGCCGCGGCCACCGGGGCCATGGCCGAGGCCGGGACCCACATGGCCACCGAGAAGCGCTTGCCGTTGACCTCGACGTCGACGTCGCGGCGGACCTTCTCCTCCGGCTCGGCGCCGTCCTCGGCCGCCGGGGGGGTCGGCTCGGCGCCCACGCCGCTCAGGTCGAGGGTCTCCTCCACCCACTTGGTGGAGTGACGGGCGGCCCTGAAGTCGTCGTGGGCCAGGATGGCCAGGTCGGCCGGGAGGGTGGTCTTGATGCCCTCGATGCGGAACTCGCGGATGGCCCGCTCCATGCGGCCGATGGCGGTGGCCCGGTCCGAGCCCCACACCACCAGCTTCCCGACCAGGTTGTCGTAGTACTGGCTGACCTCGTCGCCGGCGGTGTAGCCGCCGTCCCAGCGCACGCCGAAGCCCTGGGGGACCGCCATCTCGGTGATGCGCCCGGGGGAGGGGAGGAACTTCCCCCCGGCGGGGTCCTCGGCGTTGACCCGGACCTCGATGGCCCAGCCCCGCAGGTCGACGTCGTCCTGGGTGAAGGACAGGGGCTCTCCGGAGGCCACCCGGATCTGCTCCCGCACCAGGTCGATGCCCGAGATCAGCTCGGTGACCGGGTGCTCGACCTGGAGGCGGGTGTTCATCTCCAGGAACCAGAACTCGCCGTCCTGGTAGAGGAACTCGACGGTGCCGGCGTTGTAGTAGCCGCAGGCCTTGGCCACCTTGACCGCGGCCTCGCCCATGGCCTGGCGGGTCTCGGCCGGGAAGTCGGGGGCCGGGGCCTCCTCGATCAGCTTCTGGTGGCGGCGCTGGGCCGAGCAGTCGCGCTCGCCCACCCAGACGACGTTGCCGTGGGTGTCGCCGATGATCTGCATCTCGACGTGGCGGGGCTGGGTCAGGTAGCGCTCGACGTAGCACTCGTCGCGGCCGAAGCCCTTGAGCGCCTCGGACTGGGCCGACTCCAGGGCCGAGTGGGCCTCCTCGGCGCTGCGCACCACCCGCATGCCCCGGCCGCCGCCGCCGTAGGCCGCCTTGATGGCCACCGGCCAGCCGTGCTCGGTCCCGAAGGCCACCACCTCGTCGCCCGAGGCCAGGAACTCGGTGGTGCCGGGGACGCCCTCCACCCCGGCCTCCTGGGCCGCGATGCGGCTCGACACCTTGTCCCCCATGACCTCGATGGCCTCGGGGGGCGGGCCGATGAAGGCGACGCCCCGCTCGGTGATGGCCCGGGCGAAGTCGGTGTTCTCGGAGAAGAAGCCGTAGCCCGGGTGGACCCCGTCGGCCCCGCTCTGCTCGATGACCTCGAGGATCTTCTCGGTGTTGAGGTAGCTCTCGGCCGCCGTCTGGCCCCCGAGGGCGAAGGCCTCGTCCGCGATGCGGACGTGGAGGGCGTCGCGGTCGAGCTCGGAGTAGACCGCCACGGTCTCGATGCCGAGCTCCTGGCAGGCGCGGATCACCCGGACGGCGATCTCGCCCCGGTTGGCGATGAGGATCTTCGAGAGCACGGCGCCTTCCTAGGCGACCCGGGGGTGTCGAGGCCAGCACGGGCCCGAGGTGGAGGGGGACGGGCCCGGGTGCGCCGTGGCCTAGACACTCCGGGATGGAGCCCTCGACCTCCTTCGATGTCGATCGGGTGCGGTCCGCTCTGGCCGGCACCCGTTTCGGCGACGTGCGCTGGGGGGCCGAGACCGGCTCCACCAACGCCGACCTGCTGGCCCTGGCCGCCCAGGGCGAGCCCGAGGGCATCGTGCTGGGCGCCGACCACCAGACCGCCGGGCGGGGCCGGCGGGGCCGGACGTGGACCGCGCCCCCCGGTGCCGCCGTGCTGGTGTCGGTGCTGGCCCGGCCCCCGGCCCCGGCGGTGGAGCTGGTGCTGCCGGCCATGGCCGTGGCCGCGGCCGAGGCGGTGGAGCAGGTGTGCGGGGTGGCGCCGGGCATCAAGTGGCCCAACGACCTGGTCGTCCCGGCCGCCGGTGGCGGCCCGGACCGCAAGCTGGCCGGCCTGCTGGCCGAGGTGGCCTGGCCCCCCGGCGCCGACGTGGCCTCGGGGTGGGCGCCGCCCCCGGCCGGCCAGCGGGTGACGGTGGTGGGGGGGATGGGCCTCAACGTCCGGGCCGCGGGGCGGGCCCCGGAGCTGGAGGGCCTGGCCGTGGCCTGCGACGAGCTGGGAGGCGGCGTCCCCAGCCGGGAGGACCTGGTGGCGGCCTGGCTGGGCCGCCTCGACCACTGGTACCGCTGCGCCGTCGGGGTCGCCCGGGGAGGAGACGACGACGGGCCGGGCCGGCTGTGGGAGGCCTGGCGGGCCCGCTCGGCCACCCTGGGCCGGCGGGTGCGCATCGACCTGGGCGCCGACGACGTCGAGGGCCAGGCGGTGGACGTCACCCCGGAGGGCCGGCTGGTGGTCCGCACCCTGGCGGGGGAGGACCGGACCCTGGCCGTGGGCGACGTGACCCACCTCCGCCCGGCCTGACCCGACCGAGCGGCTCGGGGCCGAGGCCGAGCGGGCGCCGGCGGCTACGGGTCGAGGGTGCGGGTCCCGACGGCGGCGAGGGCGGCGGCCGCGGCCCGGGTGACCGGCCCCGGGGCCGGGCCGCCCAGGGGGGCGCCGTCGACGGCGGCGATGGCCTGCACGTCCCGGGTGGAGGAGGTGAGGAACGCCTCCGGCGCCCCCCGCAGCGCCGCGAAGGTGAGGTCGTCGACCTCGACCGCGTCGGTGGCCTCCAGCACCAGCTCCCGGGTGATGCCGGCCAGGCAGCCGGTGGCCAACGACGGGGTCAGGAGTTGCCCGTCGCGCACCACGAACACGTTGGAGCCGGTGCCCTCGCTGAGGCGCCCGGCGGTGTCGGCGAACAGGGCCTCGGTGGCCCCCGCGGCCCGGGCCCGGGCCAGGGCCAGCACGTTCTCGGCGTAGGACGTGGACTTCACCCCGGCCAGGCCGCTGGTCGGGTTGCGGGTGAAGGCCACGGTGGCCACCGCGGTGGCCTCGGGCCAGGCGTCGGGTGGGCCGGTGACCAGCAGGACGGTGCGGCCCTCGGTGCCCCGGTCGCTGCCGGCCGGCCCGGGCCCGCCGGTGACGGTCAGGCGCAGCCTGCCCACCCGCTCGCCGGCCGCGGTGGCCGCCGCCACCAGCTCGGCGCAGGCGGCCCGGAAGCCGTCGTCGTCCAGGGGCAGGCCCAGCTCCAGGGCGGCGGCCGAGCGGCGCAACCGGCGCAGGTGGCGGGTGAGGGCGAAGGGGGTGCCGTCCACCACCTTCATGGTCTCGAAGATGCCGTCGCCCACGGTCAGGCCGTGGTCGGTGACCGGCACGGTGGCCTCGGCCGCGGGGGCCACGCGGCCGTCCAGCCAGCACCAGGCGACGGGGGCGGGGCTCACGTCACGAGACTGCCACGGCTGGCCAGGGGCAGGAGGCGGGCTGCCTTCAGCTCCGTCTCGGCCCACTCGCCGGCCGGGTCGGAGTCCCAGGTGATGCCGCCCCCGGTGCCGAAGTGCAGCAGCCCGTCGTCGAGCCAGAACGTGCGGATGGCCACGTTCAGGGCCCCCCGGGCGGCATCGGCGTCGACCCAGCCCACGGCCCCGCAGTAGACGCCCCGCTCCACCGGCTCCAGCGCGTCGATCACCCCCAGGGCCGCCACCTTGGGGGCCCCGGTCACCGAGCCGGGGGGGAAGGTGGCCGCCACCACCTCGGCCCAGCCGGCCCCGGGGCGCAGGCGGCCCTCCACGGTGGACACCAGGTGGACCAGGCCGGGGTGGGGCTCCACCGCGCACAGGGCGGGCACGGTGACGCTGCCCCACTCGCACACCCGGCCCAGGTCGTTGCGGACCAGGTCCACGATCATCACGTTCTCGGCCGTGTCCTTGGCCAGGAACCCCTCCGGGGTGGCGGCCGTGCCCTTGATGGGCGAGGACCACACCCGCCGGCCGTGGCGCTCGAGGAAACGCTCGGGCGACGCCGAGGCCACGTGCACCCCCTGGGCCGGCAGGCGGACCACGGCGCTGAACGGGGCCGGGTGGCCGGCGGCCAGGGCGGCGCCGAGGGCGGCCACGTCGGCGCCCGGTGGGGCGGGGGCGGTGAGCCGGCGGGTCAGGTTCACCTGGTACACGTCGCCGGCGGCGATGGCATCGCGGATGTGGGCGACGCCGGCCCGGAACGACGCCTCGTCGAGGGAGCTGTCCCACGCGCCGGGCCCGCCGTCGACGCCGGGCCAGGGGGGGCCGGGCCAGGGCCGGGCCGGGCGCCGGCGCCGGAAGCGGGCGCACACCGGGGGACCGGAGAAGGGCAGCACCACGGCCCAGGTCCCGGTGCCTTCCAGGGCGGCCAGGTCGGAGGTGACGTCGGCCAGGTCGGTGAGGAGCCACCCGCCCACCACGGCCAGGGGCGCGAGGTCGGGGGCGACGGCCATGTCCGGAGGGTACGAGACGGCGTCGGGGGTCGGCTCCGCCCCTCGCCCCGTGGGGAGCGGGCCTCACCCAGGCCGTAAGTTGCCGGCCGTGCACATCGAGTTCACCGACGAGCAGCAGCAGTTCCGCAAGGTGGTCCGCGACTTCGCCGCGGTCGCCGTCCGCCCGCACGCCGAGGCGTGGGACCGGGACCACACCTTCCCGGTCGACGTGGTGCTCCAGATGGGGGAGCTGGGCCTGTTCGGGCTCCCGTTCCCGGAGGAGTACGGCGGCGGGGGCGCGGATCTGACCACCCTGTGCATCGCCATCGAGGAGCTGGCCCGGGTCGACCAGTCGGTGGCCATCACCCTGGAGGCCGGCGTGGGCCTGGGGGCCAGCCCCATCTACCGCTTCGGCACCGAGGAGCAGCGCCAACGCTGGCTGCCCGACCTGTGCGCGGGCCGGGCCCTGGGCGGCTTCGGCCTGACCGAGCCCGAGGCCGGCAGCGACGCCGGGGGCACCCGCACCCGGGCCGTGCTGGACGAGGGGGCCGGCGAGTGGGTCCTCAACGGCGAGAAGGCCTTCATCACCAACTCGGGCACCGAGATCACGTCGCTGACCACCGTGACGGCCCGCACCGACCCGCCCGGCGGGTCGGGCAAGCCGGAGATCAGCGCCATCGTGGTGCCCTCGGGCACGCCCGGGCTGACCGTGGCCCCGCCCTACCGGAAGATGGGCTGGCACGCCTCGGACACCCACGGGTTGGCCTTCAGCGACGTCCGGGTGCCGGAGGACCACCTGCTGGGGGAGCGGGGCCGGGGCTTCGCCAACTTCCTGGCCATCCTGGACGAGGGCCGCATCGCCATCGCCGCCCTGGCCGTGGGGGTCATCCAGGCCTGCCTGGACGAGTCGGTGGCCTACGCCGGGGAGCGCCAGGCCTTCGGCCGGCCCATCGGCTCCTACCAGGCCACCGCCTTCCGGTGCGCGGACATGGCGGTGCTGGCCGAGACGGCCCGCCTGCTCACCTACCAGGCCGCCTGGCTGCGGGACACGGGCCAGCCCTACACGCAGGCTGCGGCCCTGGCCAAGCTGCACGCCACCGAGGCCGCGGTGACCGCCACCCGCCACGCCACCCAGGTCTTCGGCGGCTACGGCTTCATGGACGAGACCCCGGTGAGCCGCCACTACCGCGACGCCAAGATCCTGGAGATCGGCGAGGGCACCAGCGAGGTCCAGCGCCTGGTCATCAGCCGGGGCCTGGGCCTCCCGCTGGGGCGCTGAGGCCCGGCGACGGGGCCCCCGGCGGCGGGGCCCCGCCCGGCGCCTCCTGCCCCGGGCTGCCGTAGAGGGCCCGGCGACCGCGGCCCGGCACCGTCCCGCCGGTAGCGTGGTCGGCCGTGCCCGGACCCGTCGAAGGCCGCCCCCGCCGGTCGTGGCTCCAACGCCTGCTGATCACGGTCAACGTCATGGCCGTGCTGGCCGCCGCCGTCACCGCCGGGGCCCTGGCCTACGCCAACCGCCGCCTCTCAGAGGTCGAACGGGTGGCCCTCGACGACGTGCTGGCCGGTGAGGAGCTGGAGGACGGCGACCCCCAGAACTTCCTGATCGTGGGCATCGACGACGCCTCCGGGCTGCCGGACGGCGACTCGGTCCGCAACCGCGACGCCTCGGACCTCCGGGGCCAGCACACCGACACGATCATGGTCCTGCGCCTCGACCCCCGGGCCGCCACCGCGCAGCTGCTGTCGCTGCCCCGGGACCTGTGGGTGCCCATCGCCGACACCAACACCAACCAGCGCATCAACGTGGCCCTGGAGACCGGCGGGCCCGAGCGGCTCATCCGCACCATCGACCAGAACTTCGGCATCCCCGTCCACCACTACCTCCAGGTCGACTTCGCCGGCTTCCGGGACCTGGTCGACATCGTGGACGGGGTGCCCGTGCTGTTCCCCCACCCGGCCCGCGACCGCGAGTCGGGCCTGTCCATCGAGGCGCCCGGCTGCTACACGCTGGGGCCGGTCCAGGCCCTCGGCTTCGCCCGGGGCCGCTACTACTACGTGCAGGACGACGACGGGGACTGGCACCAGGACCCCCGCAGCGACCTGGCCCGCAACGAGCGCCAGCAGCTCTTCATGCAGCTGGCCCTGAGCCGGGCCATCGCCAAGGGGGCCCGCAACCCCAACACGCTGCGCCGCCTGATCGACCTGGGGGCCGGCGAGGCCCGGCTGGACGAGGAGCTCGACCCCGGCGACCTGGTGGCCCTGGGGGCCAGCTTCCGCAGCTTCGACCCCCAGGAGCTGGAGACGCTGACCCTGCCGGTCACCGACGGCACCGCCGGCGGGGCCGAGATCCTCTACCTGGAGGAGGCGGCGGCAGAGCCCGTCCTCTCGGTGTTCCGGGGCGTGGGGCCGGTCGGCACCGCCGATCCGGAGGGGGTCACCGTCCAGGTGCTCAACGGCACCGGCGTCGGCGGCCAGGGCGCGGACGTGACCGACGAGCTGGTGGCGGCCGGGTTCGAGGCCGTGGTCCCCGAGGACGCGGAGCAGCAGGGCCAGCCCACCACCATCCGCTACGCCGAGGGCAACGAGGCCGAGGCCCAGCTGGTGGCCCGCCACGTCGCCGGCCCGGTGCGCTACGAGGCCGACCTCGCCCTCCTCGACACCGACCGGGTGGTGGTGGTCACCGGCTCCGACTGGGAGGGCGTGGCCCCCACCCCCAAGGCCGTCGACGCGGTGGACGGCCCGGCCACCACGACCACCACCACGGCCCCCCAGGGCCCCCCCGACACCGGCCCCGGCGGCGAGCCCGTCACCGAGGGCGACCCCGACGATCCCGGGGACCCGTTGTTCTACAAGGCCCAGGCCGCGCCGCCGGGGGCCTCGTGCCCCTCCACGCCCTGACCCGGGCCGGGGCCCGCCGCCGAGCCCGCACTAAGTTGGGCTGACCGTCCAGGGTGTGCGGCGCCGGCCGTCACCAGCACCGGAGGATCATGGGCCAGAAGATCGCCGTCATCGGGACCGGGTACGTGGGCCTCACGACCGGGGCCTGCCTCAGCCACCTGGGCCACGACGTGGTCTGCGCCGACGTGGTGCCCGAGAAGATCGACGCCCTCAACCGGGGCGAGATCCCCATCCTGGAGGCCGGGCTGGAGGAGCTGGTGCAGGAGGGGCGCCGCTCGGGCCAGCTCCGCTTCGTGCTGGGGGCGACCGAGGCGGTGGGCGACGCCGAGTTCGTGTACCTGTGCGTGCCCACGCCCCAGGGGGCGGACGGCTCGGCCGACCTCAGCTACATCCGGGAGGCGGCGGCGGACGTCGGCCCCCACCTGCGCTCCGAGGCCGTCGTCATCAACAAGTCGACCGTGCCGGTGGGCTCCACCCGGGTGGTGGAGCAGGCCCTGGGCCGAGACGACGTCCACGTGGTGTCCAACCCCGAGTTCCTGCGCGAGGGCTCGGCCGTCCACGACTTCCTCCACCCCGACCGGGTGGTCATCGGGGCCGACGACCAGTCGGCCGCCATCCGGGTGGCCGGCCTGTACCTGGGCCTGGCCGCCCCCCTCCAGGTCACCGACCCGGCCTCGGCCGAGACCATCAAGTACGCCTCCAACGCCTTCCTGGCCACCAAGATCAGCTTCGTCAACGCCATCGCCGCGGTGTGCGAGGCGGTGGGGGCCGACGTCAACGACGTGGTCCTGGGCATGGGCTACGACAAGCGCATCGGCGACGCCTTCCTGCGCCCCGGCCCCGGCTGGGGCGGGAGCTGCTTCCCCAAGGACTCCCAGGCCCTGGTGAAGATCGCCGAGGACGCCGGCTACGACTTCGGCCTGCTCAAGGGCGTGATCGACGTCAACGAGCAGCAGTTCGCCCGGGTGGCCGACAAGGTGGCCACCGCCGCCGGCGGCGACCTGGACGGGGTGACGGTGGCGGTGTGGGGCCTGACCTTCAAGGCCCGCACCGACGACCTGCGCGACTCGCCGGCCCTGGAGATCATCGGCCGCCTGCGCCGGGCCGGGGCCACCGTGCGGGCCTACGACCCGGCCGTGGCCGCCGACTCGGCCGACGAGCGCCTGGACGGCATCGAGCTGTGCGGCGACCCCTACGCCGCCTGCCAGGGGGCGGCGGTGCTGGCCGTCCTCACCGAGTGGGACGAGCTGAAGTGGCTCGACTTCGACAAGGTGGCCGAGGCCATGACCAACCGGCGGGTGGTCGACGGGCGGAACCTGCTGGACCGGGCCGCCCTGGTGCGTCGGGGCTTCGTCCTCGACGGCATCGGTCGCTGAGTGGCCCGGGTCGTCGTCACCGGCGGGGCCGGCTTCCTCGGCTCGCACCTCTGCGACGCCCTGCTGGCCCGGGGCGACGAGGTGGTGTGCCTGGACAACCTGGCCACCGGCTCCACCGCCAACGTCGAGCACCTGGCCGGGCGGGCCGACTTCACCTTCGTGGAGCACGACGTGAGCACCCACGTGGAGGTGCCGGGCCCGGTGGACGCGGTCATGCACCTGGCCAGCCCGGCCTCACCCGTCGACTACCTGCGCATGCCCATCCAGACCCTGAAGGTGGGCAGCCTGGGAACCCACAACACCCTGGGCCTGGCCAAGGCCAAGGGAGCCCGGTACTTCCTGGCCTCCACCAGCGAGGTCTACGGCGACCCCCTCGTCCACCCCCAGCCCGAGGACTACTGGGGCAACGTCAACCCCATCGGCCCCCGGGGGGTCTACGACGAGGCCAAGCGCTTCGCCGAGGCCATGACCATGGCCTACCACCGCCACCACGGCCTGGACGTCCGCGTCGTCCGCATCTTCAACACCTACGGGCCCCGGATGCGGCCCGACGACGGGCGGGCGCTGTCCAACTTCATCGTGGCCGCCCTGCGGGGCGAGCCCCTCACCGTGTTCGGCGACGGCACCCAGACCCGCAGCGTCACCTACGTGGACGACGAGATCCGGGGCTTCCTGGCCCTGCTCGACTCCGACGTGGTGGGCGCCCCGGTCAACATCGGCAACCCGTGCGAGCTGACCATCACGGAGCTGGCCGCCCTGGTCCTGGACGTCACCGGCTCGTCCTCCGAGGTGGTCCACCGCGAGCTGCCGGTGGACGACCCCCGGCAGCGCCGGCCCGACATCACCCTGGCCGGCCAGCGCCTGGGGTGGGAGCCCACCGTGGAGGCCCGGGAGGGCATCGCCCGCACCGCCGAGTGGTTCTCGGCCCGGCTGGGCCTGGGCTGAGGCGGCGCGACCCCCGCCCCGGCTGCCACACTGGAGCGGTGATCGATCGGGTCCCGGGACGGGCGAGGGTGCGGCTGCGGGCCGTGGGAGCGCTGGTGGCGCTGGCCGCCCTGGTCGGCAGCCTGGCCGCCTGCGAGCCCCCCGGGCCGCGGGTGTACGTGTACGGCGACTCCCTCACCTGGGAGGCCGAGGGGTGGATCCGGACCTGGGGCCAGGCCCGGGGCTACGACGTGGTCGTCCACTCCCGCTTCGGCGGGGCCCCCTGCTCGTTCTACGGCCAGATGCGGGCCGACCGCGGCCGGCAGGGCACCCACGCCGTGATCGTGGCCTTCAGCGGCAACCCGGCGTACATGTCGCCGTGCGTCGGGCCCGACACCGTGGGCTCCCACGCCCGCCAGCTCCGGGAGGTGGCCGGCATCTGGTCCGGCTCCGGCGCCCGGGTGGTCTGGGCGGCCACGCCCCGCCTGCCGGCCCAGGTCTCGGAGGACGTGCAGGACGCCATGCGGGCCGAGGCCCGCCGGCTGGGCCTGGGCGTGGCCGACTCCGGGCGCTACGTGACCCCCAACCGGACGTGGGCCCAGGTGCTGCCGTGCCTGCCCGGCGAGCGCTGCCCCGGCCACCAGATCAACCCGGCCGTCGCCTCGGGGCGCAACATCGTGCGGGCCAACGACGGGGTGCACTTCTGCCCGGGCGGGGGCCGGGGCTTCGACCCCTGCCCCTACTACAGCTCCGGGGCCTGGCGCTTCGCCCGGGCCCTGGCCGAGGCCATCCCCGCCCGTCGGTAGCGGCCGTCCCCGGCAGGATCAGGCCGTCCCGTCCCCGGGTTCGGGGTCGAGGCGGAGGGCGGCGGAGTTCATGCAGTAGCGCTCGCCGCTGGGCCGGGGGCCGTCGGGGAAGACGTGGCCCAGGTGGGCGCCGCAGGTGGCGCAGCGCACCTCGGTGCGCTTCATGAACAGCTTGCCGTCCTCCCGGAGCTCGACCTTGGAGCGGTCGATGGCCTCCCAGAACGAGGGCCAGCCGGTGCCCGAGTCGTACTTGACGTCCGAGCGGAACAGGGGCTCGTCGCACACCACGCAGCGGTAGGTGCCAGGGTCCTTGGTGTCCCAGTACTCGCCGCTGAAGGCCCGCTCGGTGCCCTCCTGCTGGGTGATCTCGTACTGGAGGGGCGTGAGCCGCTGGCGCAGCTCCTCGTCGGGGGGGCGGGTTGCGTCGGTCATGGCCCCCAGGGTGCCGGTTCCGGCCGGCCGTCGCCACGCACCGGAGCCCCATCCGGGCCCCCCGCCCCGGATCTGACGACCCGTCAGGGACGGGGGCGCCCCCCGGGGCCCGGCCCTACCATCGCGCCCATGCCGGACTACGCCGCGCCCCTCGACGACATCCGCTTCACCCTGGTCGACGCCCTCGACCTGGACGGCCTGACCAAGCTGGCGCCCTACGGCGACATCGACGCCGAGGCCGTCATGGGCGTGCTGGAGGAGTTCGGTCGCCTCATGTCCGAGGTGTGGGCCCCGACCAACCAGCCCGGCGACGAGGCCGGCACCACGCTGGTCGACGGCGAGGTGGTGGTGCCCGACGGGTTCACCGCCGCCTATGACGCCTACGCCGAGGCCGGCTGGGGCGCGGTGCCCTTCGAGCCGGTCTACGGCGGCGGTGGCTTCCCGTGGGTGGTGGGCACCGCCCAGCAGGAGATGCTCAACAGCGCCAACATGGCGCTGGCCATGGCCCCGCTGCTGACCCAGGGGGCCATCGACGCCCTGCTGCACCACGGCAGCGAGGAGCAGCGCGAGGTCTACCTCAAGAAGATGGTGGCCGGGGAGTGGACCGGGTCCATGAACCTGACCGAGCCCGACGCCGGCTCGGACGTGGGCGCCCTGCGCACCCGGGCCGTGAAGCAGGACGACGGCAGCTACCGCATCACCGGCCAGAAGATCTTCATCACCTGGGGCGAGCACCCCTTCACCGACAACATCGTCCACCTGGTGCTGGCCCGCACCCCCGACGCCCCCACCGGGACCAAGGGCATCTCCTGCTTCATCGTCCCCAAGTTCCTGGTCGGCGACGACGGCAGCCTGGGTGAGCGCAACGACGTGAAGGTGGTGAGCCTGGAGCACAAGATGGGCATCCGGGCCTCGGCCACCTGCGCCCTGGCCTACGGCGACGAGGGCGAGGGCGCCATCGGCTACCTCATCGGCGAGGAGAACGCCGGCATGCGCTACATGTTCACCATGATGAACAACGCCCGCCTGGGCGTGGGCGTGGAGGGCCTGGGCCTGGCCGAGCGCAGCTACCAGCAGGCCGTGGCCTTCGCCCAGGAGCGCAAGCAGGGCTTCGCCCCCGGGGCGGCCCGGGGCGAGAAGTCGCTCATCGTGGACCACCCCGACGTGCGCCGGAACCTGCTGACCATGCGGTCCGTCACCGAGGCCATGCGGGCCCTCTGCTACACCGTCGCCGTCCAGATCGACGTGGCCAAGCACGCGGCGGACGAGGCCGACCGGGCCGCGGCCCAGGAGATGGTCGACCTGCTCATCCCGCTGGCCAAGAGCTGGTGCACCGACGAGGCCGAGCGGGTCACCTCCATCGGCATCCAGATCCACGGGGGCATGGGCTTCATCGAGGAGACCGGGGCGGCCCAGCACTACCGGGACGCCAAGATCACCCAGATCTACGAGGGCACCAACGGCATCCAGGCCATGGACCTCGTCGGCCGCAAGATGCCCATGCGGGGCGGGGCCGTGTTCACCGACCAGGTGGCCAGGATGCGGGCCACGGTGGCCGAGCTGGAGGGCGCCGGCGACGACCTGGCCCCCATCCGCGACGAGCTGGCCAAGGCCGTCGACGCCCTGGAGGGCGCCGGCACCTGGCTCATGGGCGAGGGCCTGGCCGACCCGGTGGTGGCCCTGTCGTGCGCCACCCCGTTCCAGCGCCTG
This sequence comes from Acidimicrobiales bacterium, assembly GCA_035630295.1. Lineage (NCBI taxonomy): Bacteria > Bacillati > Actinomycetota > Acidimicrobiia > Acidimicrobiales > Acidimicrobiales bacterium. The sequence continues at coordinate 119,826 of DASQKY010000020.1, forward strand.
TTCTCGCTGACCGTGGCCGGCTGGCTCATGGCCCGCCAAGCCCAGCTGGCCGCCCAGCGCCTGGCCGCCGGGGACGGCGACGCCGCCTTCCTGTCCCAGAAGCTGGTCACCGCCCGCTTCTTCGCCCGCAACGTCCTCCCCGAGGTCCACGGCCTGGTGGCCCCGGCCACCTCCGGCAAGGACGACCTGGTGGCCGCCCGCTTCTAGCCCCCCCAGGGCCGCCCCCCTCCGCAACCTGGCACCTTTTCGTACCGCAGAGGTGCGAAAAGGTGCCGAGGACGGCTAGGGGGTCGAGGTCGCCGAAGTGGAGAGCCAGGTGCGGGTGGCGGGGACGTCGCTGCGCCCGTCGGGGTGGGGCTTGACCGCCAGGACCTGGTGGATCGAGATGCGCCCGGCCTCGAAGCCGACGGCCGAGCCGGCCATGTAGAGCCGCCAGGTCCGGGCCCGGCCCGGGCCGACCAGGCGCTGGGCCCGGTCCCAGTCGCCCTCCAGGTTGGCCACCCAGGCCCGCAGCGTGCGGGCGTAGTGCTCCCGCAGGGACTCGACGTCGCGCACCTCCAGGCCGGCCGACTGGAGGGTGGAGACCACGTGGCCCACCTCGTGGAGGGCGGCGTCGGGGAACACGTAGCGACCGATGAAGCTGCGGTCGTCGACCCCGGAGCGGGTGTCGGGGTCGGGCCGGGAGATGGCGTGGTTCAGCACCCGGCCCCCGGGCCGGACCAGGCGGGCCAGGGCTCGGGCGTAGGGGCGGGCCTGGTCGGCGCCCACGTGCTCGAACATGCCCACGCTGGCGATGGCGTCGAAGGGCCGGTCGTCCACGTCCCGGTAGTCCTGGACCCGGATGTCGACGCGGTCGGCCAGGCCGGCCTCGGCCGCCCGCCGGCGGGCCCGGTCGGCCTGCTCGGGCGACAGGGTGATGCCGGTGGCGTGCACGCCGTGGCGAGTCGCGGCGTGGAGCACGAAGCTGCCCCACCCGCAGCCCACGTCCAGCACCCGCTGACCCCGGCGCAGGCCCAGCTTGCGGCACACCAGCTCGTGCTTGGCCGCCTGGGCCTCCTCCAGGGTCGTCGCGCTGTCGTCCCAGTAGGCGCAGGAGTAGGTGAGCGACGGGCCGAGCACCAGGTCGTAGAACTCGTTGCCCACGTCGTAGTGGTGGCGGACCACCTCGGTGTCACGGCCCTTGCTGTGGCGCCGGCCCCGGCGCCGGCTCTCCTCGGCCGGCGGGGGGAGCGGGGGGCCCAGGCCGCCCACCTCGCGCAGGGTGGAGGCCACCAGGGCCAGGTCCCGGAGCGTGGGCCCCACCGTCACGTGCTGGCGGCCGGTGCCCAGGCCGGCGCGCAGGTCGAGGAGGGCGAAGATGTCGCCCTCGACGTCGATGTCGCCGGCGATGTGGGCCCGGGCCAGGCCCAGCTCCCCGGGGGCGTAGAGGAGGCGCCGGAGGGCGTCGGGGGAGCGGACCACGATGGTGACCGGGTCGGTGGGGCGGCGAGCGGCACCGCCCGGCGGGTCGGGGGGGACGACCGAGCCGTCCCAGGCGGCCAGGCGCACCGGGAGGCGGCCTCCGAGCAGGCGCCGCACGAGCGGGGCGAGGAGCGGGGCGACGTCGGCCACGACCAGACCTCCTTGTGGTCCCTCCGGGCGAGGGAACGGGTCGTCGCCGGCATCCTGCCGGGCCTCGCTCGGCTCCGCTCGGGACGTGATCTTCGTCACATCTCGAAGCTCGGTGCCGTGGTCCTGGTCCTGCCGGGCGGCGGCCACGCTCGGGTGACCCCGCTCACCTTCGCCTCCCCGCCGCGAGGGGGGGTCAGGCGGTGGCGCCCAGACGGTCCATGCGGTCGAGGTGGCTGTTGCCGGCGAGCATCGACTGGAGCCGCCGGTAGGGGTGCCGCGCGTCCAGGTGGCCGGAGGCTGCCGTGGGCGGGTAGGCCAGCAGCTCCTCCACGTCCCAGGCGATGGCGTAGAGCCGGCAGCGGTCGAGCTGGTGGGGCGAGGCGAAGAGCTCGGGGTAGTCCTCGGCCAGCCAGAAGGGCACGTCCTCGTAGTCCCGGGCGTGGGTGTCCTCGGCGTAGGTGGCCGGCACGTGCAGGTCGGGCATGGCGCAGAACCGGAGCAGCACGTCGAGGTCGAGGTCCGGCGGGGCGGCCCGGGCCCACTCGAAGTCGACCACCGCCACCAGGCGCCCGGCCCGGGCGTCCCACAGCATGTTCTCGAAGCTGAGGTCGCCGTGGATGAGCGTGGACGCGGTGAACGGGTCGAGGCTGGGGGCCAGCGAGCGGACCAGGGCGGAGAGGTCGTCGGTGATGCCCCGGTCGACGTGGGGGAGGCGGGACGCCTGGTCGAGGGCCAGGATCAGGCGGGCCACCGCGGTCAGGCCCGTGGGCGCCGGGTCCAGGAGCTGGGGCAGGTGCCGCAGCGGCGGGAGGGCGGGGGCGGTGGTGGTGTGGATCAGCTTGAGCCGGGCGGCCAGCGACCGGATGGCGGCCCGGCGGTCGGGCTCCGACATGGTGGGCCAGCAGCGGCTGAGGGGCAGGCCGGGGAGGCGGCGGAGCACCAGCCACTCGCTACCCATCTCCCCGCCGTAGCCGACCATGGGCGGGTAGCCCACGGCGTTGGGCAGGACCTGGGCCAGCTGGGCCTCGCGTCGCAGGCGCTGCTCGGGCCGGCAGCTGACCCGGACGACGACGTCGGAGGTCATCCAGACCTCGTTGTTGACGCTGGGCACGGCCTCCAGGCGCTGGTCGGGGCGGATCCCGACCCCGGCCAGGGCGCGCCGGGCTCGGATCTCAGGCAGCACGGGCGGTCTCTCGGTGGGGAGGGGCGACGGCCACCCCCGGGCCCCGACCAGACAACATGGAGCACCATCGGTTGTCGGCCCGCCACCGTGAGCCGTTTTCGCAGAGGGTTCGCTTGGCGGGTCGCTCGGCTCCTCTCCGTTCTGAGGCGCCTCCGCTCGTCAGGACGTGCGCTGGCGCCCCAGAAGGGTACGGCTGGTCAGCGTCACCGGTTCTGAGGCGTCTCGGCCCGTGGGAGCGTGCGCAGGCGCCTCAGGACGGTGCGGCCAGGACGGCGGTGCCCAGCGCCGGCCAGAGCGGCTTGGCCCAGGCCTCGAAGTCGCGGTCGGTCAGCACCACCAGGGCCCGGCCGGCGTCGGGGTCGACCCACAGGAACGTGCCGCTGCGCCCGAAGTGCCCGTAGGTGCGGGGGCTGCCCCCGGGCGCGGTCCAGTGCGGGTCCTTGGTGCCCTTGATCTCGACGCCCAGGCCCCAGTCGTTGGGGCGCTGCTTGCCGTAGCCCGGCACCAGGCCGTCGAGGCCGGGGAAGGCCACCGCGGTGGCCGTGGCCACGGTGGACGGCGCCAGCAGGCGGGGGGCCATGAGCTCGGCCACCAGGCGGGCCAGGTCGGCCGCGGTGCCGGTGGCGGCGTGGGCCGGCGACCCCTCCAGCGCGGTGGTCGCCATGCCCAGGGGCCCCAGCACCGCCTCGGCCAGGTACGTGGCCGGCGCCAGCCCGGTGCCCGCCTCCAGGGTCGCCCCCAGGACGTCGTAGCCGGCGTTGCTGTAGATGCGGCGCCGTCCCGGACGGGCCAGCTCCAGGCCGTCGAGCCCCAGGCCCGAGGCGTGGGCCAGCAGGTGCCGGACCGTCGAGCCCTCGGGCCCGGCCGGGTCGTCGAGGCCGAGGGACTCCTCCTCCACCGCCACCAGCACCGCGGTGGCGAACAGGGGCTTGGTCACCGAGGCCAGGGCGAAGGGCCGGTCGAGGTCGCCCACCGCGGCGGTGACCTCCCCCCCGGGGCCCAGGGCCACGGCGGCGGCGTGGTCGACGGGCCAGCTCTCCATCGCGGCCAGCGGCCCGGGTCCGGGCCCGCCGCTCACGGCGCCGTGTCCCAGACCATCCCCCCGGCCGGGCCGCCGGGATCGGGGGCCGCCTCGGGGGGCGGGCCCAGGACCACGTCGGCCGGGTCGCGCTTGTCGATGTGGCCGATCAGGCCGCGGTACAGGCCGAAGCCGCACAGCTGGCGGAGGGCCGGCGGGAAGCGCCGGGCTACCTCGGGGGGGATGCCGAGCTGCTGGTTCTCCTGCTGGCGAACCCAGCCGCCGCAGTAGTTCATGGCCAGGCCGGTGCGGCGCGCCGTCGTGGTGTTCGCCCCCCCGCCGTGCCACAGGCTCCCGGGCCACACCAGCACCGAGCCCCGGGCCATCTCGGCCGGCACGGTGGGGTACGCCGCCCCGTACTCGGGCTGGTGGTCACTGGTGTGGGACCCGGGGACGAGGCGGGTGGCCCCGTTGGCCTCGGTGAAGTCGGTGAGGGCCCACATGGAGTTGCAGATCACCGGTGCGTGGGGCCGGGGCAGGCGGATCATGGCGTCGTCGACGTGGAGGGGCTGGGCGCCCTCGCCCGGGTCGATGGCGATGGACGACAGCGACGACACCAGGCAGCCCCGTCCGATCACCCCCTCGATGACGGGCAGCACCGCCGGGTGGGCCGGCACCTGCTCGAACACGCGGTCCCGGGCCAGCAGGTTGTAGATGCGCACCGTGGCCGCGCCCTCGAAGGAGTTGCCGGCCGGCACCGCCCCCAGCTCCTCCTCCAGCCGGGCCAGGGTGGCGTCGAGCGCGTCGAGCAGGGGCTCGGCGATGGCGTCGACCAGGATCGTGTAGCCGTCGGCCTCGATGCGGGCCAGGTGCCCGGCCACCTCGTCGGCGTCGGGAGCGGTGGTGGTCACAGCCGGCGACCCTACCCAGCGGCCGGGCGCCCGGGGGGCGGTACGGTCGGGCCCGTGGCCCCCGACGACGACCCGCCGGCCCTCGACGGGCGGGTGGCCCTGGTCACCGGGGCCAGCCGGGGGCTGGGGGCCGGCCTGGCCACCCGCTTCGCCGAGCGTGGGGTGGCCCTGGCCCTCTGCGCCCGCACCGAGCCCCGGTTGCCCGCGGGTGCCCGGGGCCTGGCCGCCGCGGTGGACGTCACCGACGCCGGCGCCGTCGACGCCTTCGTGCGCCGGGCCGCGGCCGAGCTGGGCCCGGTCGACCTGTGCGTGGCCAACGCCGGCCTCCTCGGACCGATCGGCCCGCTGCGGGCCGCCGAGCCCGGTGAGGTGACGGCCTCCCTGCGGGCCAACGTGGAGGGCGTGGCCCACACCGTGGCCGCCTACGCCCGCCACGTCCGGAGCCGCCCCGGCGGCGGCGTGCTGCTCACCATCTCCTCGGGGGCGGCCCGCAAGCCGACCCCGGGCTGGGCCCCCTACGCGGCGTCCAAGGCCGCGGTGGACATGCTCACCCGGGTGGTGGCCGAGGAGGAGGGCGAGGCCGGCCTGCGGGCCCACGCCGTGGCCCCGGGGGTGGTGGAGACGGCCATGCAGGAGGCCCTCCGGGCCGCCGGCCCCGACGCCTTCCCCCGCCACGCCGAGTTCGTGGCCCTGAAGGAGGAGGGGAGGGCCAGCAGCCCCGCCTTCGTGGCCGACCACCTCCTGCGCCTGGCCTTCGCCCCCGACCCGGCCGATGTCGGCGAGGTGCTGCTCCGGCTCCCGCCCGAGCACCCGCGGTGAGCGCGGCCCCGGTGCCCCGGCCCCTGGCGGCCCGGGTCGTGGCCGGGGCGGTGGCCCGGCACCGGGCCGACGGGCCCGAGCCCGACCTGGCCCGGGCGGCTGACGCCGTGCTCCGGGGCCTGCGGCCCGGGGACGTGGTGACCTACGGCGAGGTGGCCCACGAGGCCGGCTGGCCGGGGCGGTCGCGTGCCGTGGGCCGCATCCTGGCCACCTCGGGGGGCGCCTACCCGTGGTGGCGGGTGGTCAACGCCGCCGGCCGGCTGGTGCCCGGGCACGAGCCCGAGCAGGCCCGCCGGCTCCGGGCCGAGGGGGTGGAGGTGGTGGGGCGCCGCGTCCGGCACACTGGGACGCCCAAGCCGACCGGGGTGGGCATGGACCCGCCCGACGACGACCCAGGAGGTCCCGGTGGCCATCTACGACCATGACGTGAAGGCGCTCGACGGCGGCCCCGCCGACCTGCACGACCTGGAGGGCAAGGCCGTCCTCGTGGTCAACGTGGCGTCCAAGTGCGGCCTGACCCCGCAGTACGAGGGGCTGGAGCGCCTCCAGGAGCGCTACGCCGAGCGGGGCTTCACCGTGGCCGGCTTCCCCTGCAACCAGTTCATGGGCCAGGAGCCGGGATCGGCCGAGGAGATCCAGACCTTCTGCTCGACCACCTACGGGGTGACGTTCCCCCTCTACGAGAAGGTCGACGTCAACGGCGACCAGCGCCACCCCCTCTACGCCGAGCTCACCCGGGTGGCCGACGCCGAGGGCACCGACGGCGACATCCGCTGGAACTTCGAGAAGTTCCTGGTCGGCCCGGACGGCACCGTGCGGGCCCGCTTCGCCCCCCAGGTCGAGCCCGAGGACCCCAAGGTGGTCGAGGCCATCGAGGCCTCCCTGCCCTGAGGGCGGTCGCCCGGACGGGGGAGCCGGGGACCGAGCTTTGGGTCACCGGGGCGGAGCGCCCGTAGGCTGGTCCGCAACATGACGACGAGCTTCGAGCAGCTCGGGGTCGACGCCGCCTTGGTCAAGGCGTTGTCCGAGAAGGGCATCGACCAGGCGTTCGCGATCCAGGAGCTCACCATCAGCGATGCCCTGGCCGGCCGTGACGTGTGCGGCAAGGCCAAGACCGGGTCGGGCAAGACCCTCGCCTTCGGGCTGCCCACCCTCCAGCGGGTCAGCCGGGCCGAGCCCCGCCGCCCCCGTGCCCTCATCCTCGTGCCCACCCGCGAGCTGGCCACCCAGGTCTCCGAGGAGCTGATGCCCCTGGGCGAGGCCATCGGGGTGCGGGTCTCGGCCGTGTACGGCGGGGCCAACATGGGGGGCCAGATCAAGGCCCTGGCCCAGGGGGCCGACGTGGTGGTGGCCACCCCCGGGCGCATGATCGACCTGATCGAGCGCCGGGAGGCCTGGCTCGACGACGTGGACATCGTGGTGGTCGACGAGGCCGACCGCATGGCCGACATGGGCTTCCTGCCCCAGGTCGAGTGGCTGCTGCGCCACATCGAGGGCCGGCACCAGACCCTGCTGTTCTCGGCCACCCTCGACGGCGCGGTCAAGACCCTGGTCACCCGCTACCAGACCGACCCGGTGCGCCACGAGGTGGAGTCGGCCATGGTGACGGTGGAGGAGATGACCCACCGCTTCCTCTCCGTCCACCAGATGGACAAGTCGAAGGTCATCGCCGCCATCGGCCGGGCTGCCACCCGCACCATCGTGTTCTGCCGGACCAAGCGCTACGCCGACCGCCTGGTGGCCGACCTGGTGGCCGAGGGGGTCAAGGCCGGGGCCATCCACGGCGACCTGCCCCAGCGGCTGCGGGAGCGGGCCCTGGCCGACTTCATCGACGGCTCGCTGCCGGTCCTGGTGGCCACCGACGTGGCCGCCCGCGGCATCCACGTCGACGACGTGGACGTGGTGATCCACGGCGACCCGCCCGAGGACCACAAGGCCTACCTCCACCGCTCGGGCCGCACGGCCCGGGCCGGCGAGCACGGCCTGGTCGTCACCCTGGCCCTGTGGAACGAGGAGCTGGAGGTCCGGCGCCTGCAGAAGCGCATCGGCATCGAGCAGCCCATCGTCGAGATCTTCTCCAACGACCCCCGCCTGGCCGACCTGGCCGGCTGGGACCCGGGCTCGTCCCCCTCCTGACCGCCCCGCCCCGGCGGTGCCGGCCCCGGCGGTGCCGTCCCTGACGATGAGGCCGCTCGACCCGTCCCGGTCCGAGGCCTGGCCCCCGTGGGCCGCGGCGCTGGCCGACCAGGTCGATCGGGGCGCGGCGCGGGCCGCGGTGCTGGCCGTGGTGGCCGGCCAGGTGGCGGCGGCCCGGGGCCACCCTCTGGACGGCCTGGCCCTGCGCCTGGTCCCGGGCGACGACCGTCCTGCCCTGCCCCCGCTCCCGCCGGCCCTGGCCGTCCCCGACGTGCTGGGGGCCCTGGACCAGCACCTGCTCGACCCGGCCGACCGGCGGGCCCGGGGGGCCCACTACACCTCACCGGACCTGGCCCTGGCCCTGCTCGGGTGGGCCCTGGCCGACTGGGACCCCGGCCCCACCCCCCGGGGGCCGCTCCGGGTCCTCGACGCCGCGGTGGGGGGAGGGGCCTTCCTCCTGGCCGCGGCCCGCTGGCAGGTGACCCGGGGGGCCGAGCCGGCGGCGGTGCTGGCCGGCCTGGTGGGCACCGACGTGGACCCGTTGGCGGTGGCCGTGGCCGAGGCCGCCCTGGTGCTGTGGGCCCTCGACCACGGCGTCGAGCCCGGCGGCGGCGCCCGACCCGACCTCCAGGTGGGCGACGGCCTGGACCACCGGCCCCCGCCCCCGGTCGACCTGGTGGTCGGCAACCCGCCGTTCCTGGGCCAGCTGGCCCGGGCCACGGCCCGGGCCCCGGCCGAGGCGGCCCGGCTCCGGGCCCGCTTCGGCACCGCGGTGGGCGGCTACACCGACACCGCCGCCCTGTTCCTGGTGGCCGGGTGCGAGGCGGCCCGCCCCGGCGGCCGGGTGGTCCTGGTCCAGCCCGAGTCGGTGCTCGGCACCCGGGACGGCCGGGGGGTGCGGGCCGCGGTGGCGGCCCGGGCCGACGTGGTCGGGTTGTGGGTGGCCGGTGAGCCCGCCTTCGCCGCCGAGGTCGACGTGTGCGTCCCGGTGCTGGAGGTGCGGCGCCCCGGCCGGGTCGCCGCCCCCGACGCCACCGTGCGCCGGGCCTGGGGCACCGAGGTGGCCGAGCGCCCCCCGTCGCGCCCGCCGGCCTCCCGCTCGTGGGCCTCGCTGCTGGCCGTGGCCCGGGGCGTGCCCGAGGTGGCCCTGGCCGGCGGCGGCTGCGTGGGCGACCTGGCCACGGCCACCGCCGGGTTCCGCCAGCACTTCTACGGCCTGGTGCCCCACCTGCGGGAGCTGCCCGACGGCGCCCCGTCGCCGTTCGGTCCCGGTGGGGGGCCCGACCGCGCCGGTGACGAGGTGGCGCCGCTGGTCACGGTGGGCACCGTCGACCCCCTGGCGCTGCTGTGGGGGCTCCGCCCCACCAAGGTGGCCGGGCGGTCCTGGCTTCGCCCCGTGGTCGACCTGGGCGCGGTGGCGGCCGCCGAGCCCGACGTGGAGCGCTGGGTGCGGGCCCGCCTGCGCCCCAAGGTCCTGGTCGCCCCCCAGACCCGGGTGGTCGAGGCCGCGGTCGACGCGGCCGGCCGGGCCGTGCCCGGCGTCCCCCTGGTCACCGTGGAGCCGCAGCCCGGCGCCGGCCGGGCCGTGCCCCCCCCGCCCCCGGACGCGTGCGGGGCCGCGCCACCGGGGGAGGAGGAGTGGGTGCTGTGGCTGCTGGCCGCCGCCCTCTCCGCCCCCCCGGTCTCGGCCTGGGCCCTGTACGAGACGGCGGGGACGGCCCGCCACGGCGACGCCGTGAAGCTGGCCGCCCGCCAGGTGCGGGCCGTGCCCCTGCCGGTGGACGGGGACCGCTGGGCCATCGCCGCGGCCGCCCTGCGGGCCGGTCGGCCCCTGGCCGAGGTCGGCCCCGACCTGACCCGGGCCTACGGCCTGGACCCCGACCACCCGGTCACGGCCTGGTGGGCGGCCCGGCTGCCGGGCGGACGGGCCGACGGCTGACGGCCCGCTACCGGGGTGGGGCGATGGGGTCGCCGGCCCCGTCCAGCACCTCGGCCGGCCCGTCGACGGTGGCCCGGGTCTCGTGGGAGAACCAGCTCAGGCCGGCCTGTTCGCTGCGCCGCACGGTGACGGTGGGCCGGGTGCCGTCCGAGAGGCGCAGGCGGACCTCCTCGGCCTGCCGAGGCACGGGGCCGAAGACCACGGTGGTCCCGTCGGGCAGGAGGGAGGAGGTGACCACGTAGCGGCCGGCCTCGGGCCCGCCCTCGGCCGAGGTGGTGAACCCGCACTGGCCGGTGACCTCCTCGTCCCGGCCCGGCCGCAGCAGCTCCAGGCACGGGTCGTCGGCCTCGTCGCGGTAGCCGTCCAGGCGGTACGCCCCGTCCCCGGTCCCTTCCCGGAGGAGGGTCACGGCGTCGCCCCCGCCGCCCGGGCCCCGATCGGGGCGCAGCAGCACCCCGACGGCGAAGCTGAGGGCCACCAGCACCACGAAGGCGGCCACCCACAGGCCGCAGCCCACGTACTCGCGGCCCGAGACGTCACCGCCGCCCCGCCGTCGCCGGGCCCGCCGGGGCGACGGCGTGGGGTCGGGCTCCATGGCCGGGGAGGCTACCGGCGGGTGCGGGGCCGACCCGGGCCCGCCCCGCCCGGGCCGATGTGGTTGGCCGCCCGGCGGGCCACCGCCTACGCTCCCGGCGTCATCACGAGTGGCCCGGCTCCCCGGGTCCGGCAACCTGGGACGGACACCCAAGGTGCCTCCCGCCTCCGGGTGGGGATGTGGCCGGCCCCGCCGGCAACGAAGTGTCCGGGTCCGCCCGGCGCAGGCACCGGGCGCACGCCCCCCGAGCACGACCGAGGAGGCGACGATGGAGCCCGCGCAGGCGCCCGGCCCCGGCCTGGCCCCCCCGGCCTGGACCCGGGCCCACGCCAGCACCCTCCCGGCCTCGGGGGCGTGGCGGCCCAGCGACCCGACCGGCGACCGCCAGTTCCTGCGGACCTTCGTCGAGCGCCCCTTCGTGCTGGAGGGTGGCGGGCAGCTCCAGGACGTGACGCTGGCCTTCGAGACGTGGGGCCAGCTGGCCCCCGACGGGGGCAACGCCATCCTCCTCGTCCACGCCCTCACCGGCGACGCCCACGCCGCCGGGCCCGCCGGCCCCGGCCAGCCCACCCCCGGCTGGTGGGACGACCTGATCGGGCCCGGGCGGGTGCTCGACACCGAGCGCTGGTTCGTGGTGTGCGCCAACGTCCTCGGGGGCTGCCAGGGCTCCACCGGCCCGGCCTCGCCCCGGCCCGACCGGCGGGGTCGCTACGGCTCCCGCTTCCCGGTGGTGAGCGTCCGCGACATGGTGCGGGTCCAGGCCCGCCTGGCCGACGCCCTGGGCATCGGGCGGTGGGCCGCGGTGGTCGGCGGATCGATGGGGGGCATGCAGGTCCTGGAGTGGGGCGTGATGTTCCCGGACCGGGTCGGGGCCCTGGTGCCCATCGCCACCTGCCCGGCGGCCACGGCCCAGCAGATCGCCTACTGGAGCACGGGGCGGCGCGCCATCGCCCTCGACCCGGGCTGGCGCGACGGGGACTACTACGACGCCCCGCCCGGCCAGGGGCCCCACGCCGGCCTGGCCCTGGCCCGCAGCATCTCCCAGATCACGTTCCGCACCGACGAGGTGTTCACCAACCGCTTCGGCCGGGCCGAGGTCGAGCCCCTGGCCGGCCGGTTCGACCTGTGGCAGCGCTTCCAGGTGGAGCGCTACCTCGAGTACCACGGCGACAAGCTGATCCGGCGCTTCGACGCCAACTCCTACCTGCTGCTGACCAAGGCCATGGACCTCCACGACCTGGGCCGGGGCCGGGGCGGGTTGGGGCCGGCGCTGGCCCGCATCCAGGTTCCGGTGCACGCCGTGGGCATCTCCAGCGACGTGCTCTACCCGCCGTACCAGTCCCAGGAGCTGGTCGAGCAGCTGGCGGCCCGGGGCGTGCCCGCCACCTACACCGAGATCGACAGCCCCCACGGCCACGATGCCTTCCTGCTGGAGCTGGACCAGGTGGCCGCTCTGCTGACCCCCGTCCTCACCGCCCTGGAGGCGCCGTGACCACGCCGTCCGACCCCACCGCCCCGGCCCCCGAGCCGGCCCCCCTCCACCCCGACACGCGGGCGGTGCGGAGCGGGCGCGAGAGCTGCACCCCCGCCCTGGCCCCGGTGATCTGGGCCAGCTCGACCTTCGTCTCCGCCTCGGTCGAGGAGGCCCAGGCCGCGGCCACCTCCATCGGCAGCGACCGCTTCTACTCCCGCTACGGCAACCCCACCGTGGCCGACTTCGAGCGGGCCGTGGCCGACCTGGAGGGGGCGGAGGCGGCCCGGGCCTTCGGCTCGGGCATGGGGGCGGTGACCGCGGTGATCCTGGGCCTGTGCTCGGCCGGCGACCACATCGTGGCCGCCCGCCAGGTCTACGCCGGCACTCAGCTGGTGCTGCAGGCCGTGTGCCCCCGCTTCGGCATCGACGTCACCCTGGTCGACGGCACCGAGCCGGGCGCCCTCGCCGCCGCCGTCCGGCCCGGCAAGACCGTGCTGGTGTGGGCCGAGACCCCGGCCAACCCGCGCCTCGACCTGGTCGACCTGGACGAGCTGGGCGCCATCGCCGGGCCCATGACCGTGGTCGACTCCACCTTCGCCACCCCGCTGGGCCAGCGCCCCCTGGACCACGGCGTCGACCTGGTCGTCCACTCCGCCACCAAGGCCCTGGCCGGGCACAACGACGCCACCCTCGGCGTGGTGGCGGCCTCGGCCGAGCTGGTCCAGTGGCTCACCGGCTTCGCCGTCCTCCAGGGGGCGGTGGCCTCGCCCTACGACGCCGCCAACGGCCTGCGGGGCCTGCGCACCCTCCCGGTGCGCTTCGCCCGCCAGTCGGCCTCGGCCCTGGACCTGGCCCGGTGGCTGGAGGACGACGGCCGGGCCGTCGAGGTCCGCCACCCCGGCCTGGAGTCCCACCCCCAGCACGCCCTGGCCCGCCGCCAGATGCAGCACTGGGGCGGCCTGGTCTGCTTCGACCTGCCCGGGGGCCTGGCCGCGGGCCGGCGCTTCGTCGAGGCCGTGGAGGTGGCCCAGCTGGCCTCGTCGCTGGGCGGGCCCGAGACCCTGGTCACCCACCCGGCGTCGACCACCCACGTGAACCTCCTGCCCGACGAGCTGGCCGCGGTGGGCATCGGGCCCGGCACCATCCGCCTCTCGGTGGGGCTGGAGCACGTGGACGACCTCCGGGCCGACCTGGATCGGGCCCTGGCCGCCGCCTCGGCCGGCGACGCCGCCGGCTGAGCGGCGGCGTGCCCGAGCTGATCGAGGTCGAGCTGTACCGGCGGGTGGCCGAGCGGGCCGTCGGCCGCCGCATCGCCGCCGCCCACGCCCCGGACCCCTGGTTCTGCAAGGGCGTCGACCCAGCCACCGTGGAGGCCGCCCTGGCCGGCCGGACCGTCACCGGCACCCGGCGCCGGGGCAAGCTGCTGCTGGTCGACACCGACGGCCCCGTGCTCGGCCTCCGGTTCGGGATGACCGGCCGGCTGGTGGTCGACGGGGCCGGGCCCATCGAGCGCCTGGAGTACTCCTCCCAGCGCGACGACCCGGCCTGGCACCGCTTCGGCCTCACCTTCGCCGGCGGCGGCGACCTCTCCCTGGTCGACCCCCGCCGGCTGGGCGGGGTGGAGCTCGACCCGGACGAGGAGCGCCTGGGCCCCGACGCCGCCACCGTGGGCGCCGCCGCCCTGCGCGACGCCCTGGGCCGGTCGGGAGCGCCGCTCAAGGCCCGCCTGCTGGACCAGGCCCGCCTGGCCGGCGTGGGCAACCTGATCTGCGACGAGGCGCTGTGGCGGGCCGGGCTCGACCCCGCCCGGCCGGCCGGCTCCCTGGCCCCGGCCGAGCACCGCCGCCTCCACCGCCACCTGCTGGCCACCATCGCCCTCCTGACCGAGCGGGGTGGGTCGCACACCGGCGACCTCCAGGCCCAGCGCTCCCGGGACGGGTGCTGCCCCCGGTGCGGCACCGCCCTCCAGCGCCGCACCGTGGGCGGCCGCACCACCTACTTGTGCCCCCGGCACCAGACGTGAGACCCGGGCCCGAGCGTCCGCCTCGGCGCCGGCCAGGCCGGTGTCGGCCCGGGGCCCGCCGGTAACATCGTCGGATCGTGTTCGCACCGTCGTCCTCCTTCGTGCGTCGCGCCTCGGCGGCCGTCCTCCTCGCGGTGGCCCTCCTGCTCGGCGGGGGTGCGGCCGGCGCCCTCCCGGCCGGTCCGGGGCGACAGGCCCCGACCACCCAGCCCGCCGGCGCACCGGCCCAGCCCTCGGCCCCCAGCCCGGGCACCGACGCCCCCGCCGCCCCCGTGGCGGTCGACGACCAGGCGGCGCGCCAGCGGGCCGACGACGACCTGTGGGCGGTGTGGCAGGTGGTCATCGCCCTGGCCGTGGTGGCCGCCGCCCTGCTGGCCCTGCTCGTGCTCTACGTCCGGGCCACCTCGCCCCGTCACCGGGCCGGAGCCGAGCCCGCCCCGGTGCCCGACACGGCCGCCCTGGCCGCGGCCGGTGCCGTCGCCGGCCCCGAGGCGTCGTCGTCGGCCGCGTCCCCCGGTCCGACCGCGCCGCCGGGCCCGGCTGTTCCGCCCGCCCCGGCGGCCGGCGCGCCTCGGCCCGTCCGGCCCCAGGCCCCGCCGCCCCGGTCCGGTCGCCGCCCGGCCGCCGCCCGCCAGGCCCGGCGGGTCGAGGCACCGGCCAAGAAGCTGGGCACGGCGGACGCCGAGCGGGTGCTGGTCCGGCCCGGGCAGGCGCCCATCCGGGTGCCCGTCGTGCCGGTGGTCCCGCCGCCGCCCGCCGGCCCGCCCGAGGCCGACCCTGCCGGCGGCCCCGCCCCTCGGACCGACGGTCCGCCCCCCTCGGCACCGGAGCCCCCCGCCCCCGGCCGGTAGCGTGGCCCCATGGCCGAGGAGCTCGACGTCGACGCGATGATCGCCCGCTTCCGGGAGCGGGCCCAGGCGGTCAAGGCCCGGAACCTGCCCCCGGTGGCCGGGCCGGAGCGCACCCGCCTGGTGGAGCAGGCCCGCACCGACTTCCAGGACTACGCCATCATGGGCGACGCCGAGGGGGCCCTGGAGGACGGCATCCTGACCCTGCGGGTCGACCTCCGGCCCCCCGCCGGGTGAGCGGGTGAGCGAGCCCGCCGAGCGCGAGGCCCGCACGGCGGCGGCCATCGACGCCGCCAACGCCGAGGACCCCGACACGGTGGTGATCGACGGCGAGGCCCGGCCGTTGCAGCAGGCCCTGGGCCGGGTGGCGGCCGAGTGGGTCGACCGCCTGGACCCGTCGGCCACCGCCGTGCAACGGCTGGCGGCCCGGGCCCACCACCTCCGCCGGTGGGAGCGGCCCCGCTCCGCCTACCCCGAGGGCCGGGCCGGGTACCTGCGCTGGCGCGCCGCGGCCAAGGACCGCCACGCCGAGGACCTGGGCGCCCTGCTCCGCCAGCACGGCTGGAGCGACGACGACGTGGCCGGGGCCCAGGCCCTCCTGCGCAAGGAGGGCCTGGGCCGTGTTCCCGCCACCCAGGTCCACGAGGACGCCGTCTGCCTGGCCTTCCTGGCCGTGCAGCTCGACGCCGCCGTGGATCTCATGGGCGAAGCGAAGACCGTGGAGGTGCTCCGCCGGACCGCCCGGAAGATGAGCCCGGAGGCTCTGGCCCGAGCGGCCGAGCTGCCCTACAGCCCCCGGGGCCGGGCCCTCCTGGAGAGGGCCCTGGCCCCGGACGGGGGCTGACGGGCAGGTTCAGATGCCGGCCTGGGCGGTGGCCACGATGGCCGATCGGACGGCCGAGGGGACCCGACCCAGCACCGGGACGAAGTCGGCGGCCACGACGTTCCGCTCGGTGGTGTTGGGGGCACGCCCCAGCACCGCGTCGTAGGCCAGGGTGGCCTGGTAGCGAGTGCCCTCCTGGGACCGGATGATGGCGATGACGAAGTTGGGGACCGACGTGGCGCCGGTGTTCAGCTGGTTGACCCAGTAGTTGTAGGCCGAGGTGTCGACGGTCCGGCCCAGGAACCGCAGGTAGACCTGGGGCACGATGGTGCTGGCCGCCGGGTGGTCGTCCCGGAACTCCCCGCTGTTGACCAGGGCGCCGGCCAGGTTGTCGTAGCTGCGGCCCCCGGTGGCCAGCCAGCCGGCCCAGTAGGTCTGCTCGTCGGCGCTGGCCGACCGGTCGAGGACGGCCTGGTAGGCCTCCCGCACCGTGCCCTTGCGGATGTTGGTGACAGCCGTGGCATTGGCGGTCCGGAGGGCGGCGATGAGATCAGGCACCGTCTTGTTCCGGTTGCGGAGCTGGTCGGCCCAGTAGTTGCGGTCGGTGGTGCCCGGGGTCCAGCCCACCGCGGCCTGGTAGGTGCGGCTCACGTAGTCCCGCAGCTGGTCCAGGGCATCGGTCCGCAGGTCGACGGCCACCAGCCGGATCTGGCCCTCGTACTCCTTGTCGAAGGGGGGCGAGTAGCCGGTGTTCCGGACGAAGTCCTCCCGGTAGTAGCTCATGACGACGACGCTGCCGTCGCTGGAGCCCAGCTCCGGGTGGAGGCGGAAGGCACGTTCGTCGGTGTCCGAGGGCTCGATGTCGACGAAGGGGTCGAAGTTGCCGGGGCTGGCGTCGAAGCCGGTCCAGGGGCCCACCGGGCTGTCACCCAGCACGAAGCCGGCCTGGTTGTCGAGCTCGGTGATGGCCAGGTACTTGTCCAGGTGGGCGTTGTACATGACCGAGGGGCTGCCGCCCAACGGGTTGAAGTTGGACAGGGGCGCAGTGGCGTTCTGGTCCTGCGTCCAGCTGTCGCCGTCCCAGAACCGGACCGCCGACCGGGTGCCCGGGGTGGACAGCGGGATGCGGGCCACGCCGGTGGGGAAGTTGAACCCGCCGGCGTTGGCGTCGGGGCACTGGGGCCGGTCGTCGAGGACGGCGTAGAAGTAGATGTAGCCATCGGTGGGGTCCAGGAAGGGGATGCCCCACTGGCACTCGTCCGGCCCGAACAGGGGGGCGTCGGGCGGCGTCACCCGGTAGGCGGTGGTGGCCCCGGGGTTGACGGTGGCCAGGCCGACCTGCTCGCTGCCGGGAGCGAGGGCGTTGGTGCCGGCCTGGAAGTAGGCCCGCTTGTAGTACACGAGGCCCGACGCCGTGCCCCCCCGGGGGATGACCGACGACGGCCAGATGGCGAAGCGGCCCATGCTGCCCTGGTTGAAGGGGGCCTCCATGGTCGGGTGGTAGGGGATGAGGTCGTGGTCGGGCACGCCGGTGCTGTCCAGGTCCTCGGACAGCCGGTAGTAGGAGGGCAGGTTGGTGGCCCCGGTGTTGTGGAGCATGGGCGCGCCGTCGTCGTCCGGTGCGCCCAGCGGGAACATGGTGTCGCCGTAGGCCCACAGCGACTGGTCCCCGACCAGGCCCGAGGCCCCGGCGTCCCGCCCGGTGATGCGGGCCGGGTCCTGCAGGGGCCCGAGGTCGTAGGCCAGGTAGTGGTCGGCGGCCTGGGCGACCGGCGCCGTCGGTCCGATGACATCAAGCACCGGCAAGGCCGTCAGGCCGAGGACCGCAGCCAGGATCGTCCGCCGAGTCCGGGCGCGCGTGGTGGTGGCCCGGGATGGTCCCGGGCGCGTGGATCTGAACATGATCTTTCCCCTTGTTCCGCTCTTGTGCTCTGGTCGAGCAGGCAGGGCTTACCCGAGGAAACATTGCGAAATCTGCGCGAACTGCGGGAACTGGCCGGGGCGACCGCCGTTCCTGGGCGGTGACTTCGGCCATGGAGGGCAGGTCAGGGCCGCCCCTCACTCCCATACCAATGGGAGTGGTAACGGCACGTCTTCGCCATCGCGACGGCACGGGGGCCCGGCTCCTTCGGTGATCGAAGGCGGCGGACGGGTGTAGCAATCGGACAAAGACCCTGGGCCAGGGTGGGCTCAAGGCTCCTTGGGCCAGGGGAAGATGCAGCCCGGGTTCACGCCCAAGGCGTGGGCCAGTTGCAGCTTGACCCGGTCGTGGGGGCAGGCTTCGCCCCGCTCGACCTTGGAGACGCTCTGCTGGGCCACACCGGCCAGGTCGGCCAGCTGGGGTTGGGTGAGCCCCCGGGCCCGGCGCGCCTCACGCAGCCGCGTACCCCACAGCTTCAGGGGAACGTCCGGCGTGCCGGGAGGCGGGGGCCGTCTCGGTCCCCTCATGACGGTCGACCGTGCGCGGTCATGCAGTTCCTCTTCCGTCCCGGCAAGGGGGCTTCTCCCTCCGCGTGAACTTGTCGCGTCGGCCGCTTGGCCGACTGAGCGGCGCATGCCTATGGCAATGAACCTTGCCGTCCGTGCGCGGCAAAGGTCTGGCAAGGGAGGAAGGCGAAAGGAGCCTGATCAGTCTCCTCGCATCCGCCCAATGGGCCCTGCCTGGAGCGCGCGCATGAGCCGCAATGTTGCTCTGCTTATACAGGGCTCAGTAGTCGCAGCGGCCGGGCGGTCGCTCTGGTTCGAGGAGGACCGCCGTGGGGGGCAGGATGCGAAGCGCCACGGGGGCCGGGCGGTCATCGACGGGACGGGGACGCCGTACGCCGGCGGTCCCCCTGCCCGACACGCTCGAGGTCCCCCTTCCCCTCTGGGGCACCCTCCTGCGGGACATGCGCCGCAACCGGGGCCTGACCCAGCCGCAGCTGGCCGAGCTGGCCGGCCTGGCCCAGCAGTCCGTCTCCAAGATCGAGCGCGGCGAGGCCTGCCCCCACGATCAGGTCAAGCTCAAGCTGGCCTACGCCCTGAGCGTCAGCCCCAGCACCCTCTTCCCCTGGCCCTGACGCTCACGGCCCACGAGGCTGCGGCGGGCGCAGCCTGGGCCGCATCGACGTTGACAACGTTATGTAACGGCGCCAATGTGGACGGGTGGCCAGCCAGGAGGAGCGCCGGAGCCAGACCCGCGGGGCCCTCCTGGACGCCGGGGCCGCCCTGTTCGCCGAGCGGGGCATCGCCGGCGCCTCGGTCGACGCCATCGCCCGGGCCGCGGGGCGCACCTCGGGCGCCCTCTACGACCACTTCGGCAGCAAGGAGGGCCTGCTGTTCGCCCTCCTGGAGACGTGGGCGGGCGACGCCACCGCCGTCATCACCGCCGAGCAGGCCGCGGCCGCCACCCTGGACGAGTGGGTGGCGGCCATGTGGCACGCAGTCGCCGATCCCCCCTCGGGCGACGGCCGGTGGATCGCCCTGGAGCACGAGCTGTGGAGCTACGCGGCCCAGAGCGACGACGCCCGCCGCTACCTGGCCCGCCGCTACCAGGCGGCGTGGGCCGGCATCGACGCCGTGGCCCGCGAGCGCACCGGCGCCGAGGTCGAGGTTCGGGTCGGCCCCGCCGTCATCGGCCTCCTCCTCGGCCTGGAGATGATGCGCCGCCTCGATCCCGCGGCGGTGACCGACGAGCTCGCCGTCGCCGCCCTGCGGGGCGTGCTCACCTCCGTCCCCGACCGCACCCGGTCCTGACCGCACCGGGTCCGACCGCCCTCCCCAGGAGCCCACCATGCGCACCCCTCTCTGCGACGAGCTCGGCATCGAGTTCCCCATCTTCGCCTTCACCCACTGCCGGGACGTGGTGGCCGCGGTGTCCAGGGCCGGCGGCTTCGGCGTGCTGGGGGCCGTCGGGTTCAGCCCCGAGCAGCTCGAGGTGGAGCTGGCGTGGATCGACGAGCACGTGGGCGACCACCCCTACGGCGTCGACATCGTCATCCCCGGCAAGTACGAGGGCATGGACGACGCCGACCCCGAGCACCTGGCCCAGGCCCTGCGGGACATGGTCCCCCAGCAGCACCTGGACTTCGCCCGCGACCTCCTGGCCGAGCGGGGCGTGCCCGAGCTGCCCGAGGGCGAGTCCAACTCCCTCCAGCTCCTGGGGTGGACCGCGGCCACGGCCACCCCCCAGGTCACCGTGGCCCTCGACCACCCCAAGGTGGCCCTCGTCGCCAACGCCCTGGGCACGCCGCCGGCCGAGGTCATCGAGCGCATCCACGGCGCCGGCCGCAAGGTGGCGGCCCTGTGCGGCTCGCCCTACCAGGCCCTGAAGCACACCGACGCCGGGGTCGACATCGTCATCGCCCAGGGCGGCGAGGGGGGCGGCCACACCGGTGAGGTCGGCTCCGTGGTGCTGTGGCCCCAGGTGGCCCAGGCCATCGCCCCCACCCCCATGCTGGCCGCCGGGGGCATCGGCTCGGGCCAGCAGGTCGCCGCCGCCCTGGCCCTGGGGGCCCAGGGGGTGTGGGCCGGCTCCCTGTGGCTCACCGTCGAGGAGGCGGACCTCCCGCCGGCCCAGCAGCAGCAGCTCCTCGACGCCACCTCCCGGGACACGGTGCGGAGCCGGTCCTTCACCGGCAAGCCGTGCCGCATGATCAAGACGGAGTGGACCGAGGCGTGGTCGGCCCCCGATGCCCCGGAGCCGCTGCCCATGCCCTTGCAGTACATGGTGTCGGGGGACTGCGTGGCCCGCAGCCACCGCTACGCGGACCGGGCCCTGTCGGTGATGTTCAACCCGGTGGGCCAGGTGGTGGGCCAGATGAACCGGGTGGAGAGGACCAGCGCGGTGGTCCAGCGCCTGGTCGAGGAGTACCTGGAGGCGGTGGAGCGCCTGGACCGCCTCACCGCTGCGGCCAGCGCCTGAACGTCGCCCTCAGCGGGCCATGGCCGCGGCCCGTGTGTGTCGGAACCAGATGAGGGCCTCGGTGGCCGAGGGCACGGGCAACGCCGGGCGGCTGGCCCCGAAGGGCTCGTTCCCGAACCCGCCCCGGCGGGGATCCTCCCAGGGGGCCACGTACAGGTAGGGCTCGGGGTGGTCGTCGTCGCCGGGCGAGGCGCCGAAGGTGACCTCGTCGATGGAGCAGGCCACGTCGAAGTGCTCGGGCCAGAGCTGGATCGAGCCGATGCCCTCGTCGGGCCCGGCCCGGCCCGGCTCCGCCTCGGCCTCGGCCCGCAGGGCGGTGAGGGCCTCGTCGGTGGCCGCGAACAGGTCGGCCACCACCGCGGTGCTGGCCGGGTCGACCAGCAACCGCTGGGTCGGGGTGCCGTCGCTGCCCAGGTCGTAGATGTCGGCCGGGGCCTCGGCGGTGATGCCCAGAGCGGAGCGCACCGCCCCCAGGGTGGCCGGCGTGGTCAGGGGCACCCGTGTGACCGAACGCCCGTCCCGCTCGTCGACCACGTCCGTGCCGTCGACCCGCAGCCGGCGGGTGAAGCCCTCCGGGTGGGCGTAGGGGGGCGTGGCGAACCCCCCGGCGGCGGGGCGCAGGCCTATGCGGCAGGTGCGGTCGTGGAAGTCCGGCATGAGCACGTGCTCGGCGACCACGTGGAGTGTGCGGCGGGTGGCGGACAGGGCCCCCGAGTCGGCGGCAGCCATCGGTCTCCTCCCGGTGGGCGGTCGTGGCCGATGCGGACGGTACGCCAGGACACCGGGGATCGGGAACGTTCACCCGCTGGGGGAGTCACTTCTCCTCCGGGGGCCTATCAGCCCGGGTCCAGGACCAGGACCACGGTCAGGCCGTCCCAGCCCTTGCTCCCCACCGTCTGGATGGCGGTGGCCGTCACCCGGGCATCGGCGGCCAGGGTGTCGTGGAGGCGGCGCACGCCCCGCACCCGGGGGTCGGTCGACGCCTCGTCGACCACCGCGCCGGCCCGCACCACGTTGTCCACCACGATCAGCGACCCGGGCCGCGACAGCCGCACGGCCCAGTCCACGTAGTCGGCGTTGCCCTCCTTGTCGGCGTCCACGAAGGTGAGGTCGAAGGGGCCCGCGCCCTCGCGGTGCAGGGCCCGCAGGCCCTCCAGGGCGGGCCCCACCCGCACCTCGGTGCGGTCGCCCACGCCGGCCCGGTCCAGGTTGGCCCGGGCCACCTCGGCCCGGGCCGGGTCGATCTCCAGGGTGACGAGCTCCCCGTCCGGCGGCAGGGCCCGGGCCAGCCAGATGGAGCTGTAGCCGCCCAGGGTGCCGACCTCCAGGATGCGGCGGGCGCCGACCGCCCGGGCCAGCAGTTGGAGCAGCTTCCCCTGGTTGGGGGCCACGTTGATGGCCGGCAGCCCGGCGGCGTCGCTGGTGTCGAGGGCGGCGTCGAGGGCCGGGTCGGGCTGGTGCAGGGTGCCGACCAGGTAGCGGTCGACCTCGTCCCAGCGGCCCTGGTGGGTGTCGGCCTCGCCCAGGTCGAACAGGGGCGTCTCGGCGGGACGGGACCGGGGCTGGCGGGGCACGGGCGGGACGGTACCGTCCCCGGGTCCGACGAGGAGGCACGGTGACGGCACTGCGACGCGAGGACTTCGGCGAGGACTTCACCTGGGGGGTGGCCCACGCCGCCTACCAGGTCGAGGGGGCCTGGGACGCCGACGGCAAGGGCCCCTCGATCTGGGACACCTTCACCCACGGCGGGGGCCGGGTGTCGGACCGGACCACCGGCGACGTGGCCTGCGAGTTCTACGACCGCTACCAGGACGACCTGTCCCTGGTGCGCGACCTGGGCTTCGGGGCCCAGCGGTTCTCGATCTCGTGGCCCCGGGTCCTGCCCACCGGCACCGGCCGGGTCAACCGGGCCGGCCTCGACTTCTACTCCCGGCTGGTGGACGCCTGCCTGGAACGGGGGGTCGAGCCCTGGGTCACCCTCTACCACTGGGACCTGCCCGAGGCCCTCCACCAGCGGGGCGGATGGGCCAGCCGCGACGTGGTCGACTGGTTCGGCGAGTACACGGGCGTGGTGGCCGACGCCCTGGGCGACCGGGTCACCCGCTGGATGGTGTTCAACGAGCCCAGCAGCTTCCTGCTGGCCGGCTACCTGACCGGCGTCCACGCCCCCGGGGTGCGCAGCCTCAACAAGTTCATGGCCGCCACCCACCACGTCAACCTGGCCCAGGCCCGGGGCGCCCAGGTGCTGCGCGATCGCGTGCCCGGGGCCGAGGTGGGCACCACCCACATCTTCACCCCGCCCGACGTGGCCGGCGACTCGCCCCGCCACCGCAGGGCGGCCCGGGCCTTCGAGGCCCTCGTCAACCGGGTCCACCTGGAGCCCAGCCTGGGCCTGGGCTACCCGACCGACGACGCCCCGCTCCTGAAGCGCATCGACCGGTACCGCCGGGACGGCGACGACCAGGCGGTGCTGGTCGACTGGGACTTCCTGGGCGTGCAGTACTACCAGCGCCTGGCCGTCCACGCCCTGCCCGTCCCCGGGCTGGGCTTCCTGCCCTGGCCCCGGCGCGACCACAAGCGCTACGACATCACCGCCATGGGCTGGGAGGTCAACCCCCGCGGCCTGCACGAGGTGCTCCACCAGTTCCACGCCTACGGCAAGGTGCCCAAGCTGTACGTCACCGAGAACGGCGCCGCCTACCCCGACGAGGTGGTCGACGGCCGGGTCCACGACCCCCGGCGCATCGCCTACTACGAGGCCCACCTGGCCCAGGTGCTGAAGGCCAAGCAGGAGGGCGTGCCGGTGCACGGCTACTTCTGCTGGAGCTACTGCGACAACTTCGAGTGGGCCGCCGGCCTGCGCCCCCGCTTCGGCCTCGTCCACGTCGACTACGCCACCCAGGCCCGGCTGGTGAAGGACAGCGGCCACTGGTTCAGCGCCCTCCTGGGTGGCGAGCTGGCCCCCCCCGGCTGAGCTGGCTCGAGCCAGGGAGGTCGGCTCAGCCCAGGGAGCGGGCGACGGCCAGGAGGTCGTCGGGGGAGAGGTCGCCGGACACGGTGAAGGCCTGCTCGCCGTCCGCCCCCCACACCGAGGGGAGGGCGGTCCCGCCCGCCACCACCTGGGCCTCCACGTCGCGGAAGGGGCCCTGCTCGAGGGTCACCGGCTCCGCCTCGACCGCCTCGTCGCCCCGGTCGAAGGGGTCGTCCCACGTCTCGCCCGCCTTGACCGGCGACGGCCGCAGGGTGACGACGATCTCGGCCGGGCCCCTGGTGTAGCGGAGGGACACGATCCGGCTCTCCTCGTGGATCGAGGCCCCGGAGATGGTGAAGCCGGTGGGCAGGAAGTCGGGGGTCAGGGGGACCATGTCGATCCGGCCCCGGATCTCGCCCAGCTGCACGGGGACGAAGCCCTGGGGCGTCGCCGCCGGGCTGTCGGGTGGGAGCTCCTGGGTGAACGAGGCCCCGGTGACGCCCAGGGCCACGTCGGAGAAGCGGACGTCGCGCACGATCTCGCCTTCGCGGGTCCACGTGATGCGCACCGGCAGGAGCTCGGCCGCGTCCACGGTGTAGGTCACCCGCTGGCCGCCCTCGAGGGCGCCGGCCAGGCGCCACACCCGGACGCCGTCGACCTCGGCCCGGGTCGGCTCGGTGTCGGTCTCGGTGGCCAGGGCCCGGGTGGCCAGGGCGATCTCGGCCATGGGCAGGTCGGCGCGAGGCACGGTGGGGTCGGGCGGCCCGGGGGCCACGCCCACCTCGTGGCGGATGCCGAAGCCGGGGATGACGTCCTGGAGGACGCCGAGCCGGGCGTCGTGGGTGACGGTGCGCCCGCCCTCCTCCTCGACCCGGTACGACCCGTCCTCGGCGGCGGTGACGGCCATGGTGGCCTCGGACCGGGTGCCGTCGGGGGCCACCACCGTGCGGCGGACCGTGGCCGTCCACCCCTCCGACGAGGCCAGGCGGTCGAGGCTGCGGCCGGCCACCGCCGCGGTGGTGTTGCCCCGCACCGGGGACTTGGCCGACGAGGCGGCCAGGTAGAGGGCCAGGACCAGGCCGCCGAGCAGGGCCAGGGGCACCACCACCACGGCCACCCGCAGGGCCACCGCCGGCCACGCCCGGCGCTCCCGCTGGCGGTCGGCCTCCTCGGCCAGGCCCTCCACCAGGTCGGGCTGCGACCGCCGGCTGCGCCGGGGGGCCCGCTTCTGCATGGCCACCGGCGGGGCCTTGGCCGGTGTGAGGGCCGGGGACGGCTCGCCGGGGACGGGCAGGCGGGGCGGGGGGGCGGCGGGCAGGGCCTCGCGCTCGGCCCGCAGGCGGGTGCCGAGCTGGGACCAGAAGGCGGGCGAGGCGGGCTCCGGCTCCAGGGCCCCCGGGTCGTCGCCCGCCGCGGCGTCGCCGGCAAGGTCATCGACAGCGAGGTCGTCGACAGCAGGATCGTCGTCGGTGGGGTCGTCGCCCGCAGGCCCGTCCTCGTCGGCCGGCGCGTCGAGGTCGCCGGTGGCCGGGTCGGTCGCCACCAGCAGGGAGTCCTCGACGAGGGTGCTGACCCGGTCGGCCACTGCCCCCACCACCCTGGGGTCGACGCCCAGGGCTGCGGCCACCACCTCGTCGGGCAGGCCCTCCTGCTCGGCCAGGGCCCAGACCGCCCGCTCCTCGGGGCGCAGGGCGGCCACGGCCCGGCCCAGGGCGTCGTCCCCCAGGCGGGGGGCGGCATCGGCGGGGGCGGCCCGGCGCCCCGGGGCCGGGGAGCCCCGGCGCTGGCGGCGGCGGATCTCGTGGCCGCAGGCCATCCACACGTGGTTGAGCAGGAACACCACCGCGTCGGGGGAGCCCTTGCGCCGGGCCCGGTAGGCCCGCACGTACGCCACCAGCAGGACCTCGTCGGTGGCCCGGCCCCCCAGCACCAGGTGGGCCAGGCGGCGGGCCCGGGGGTCGAGGTGCTGCAGGAGGGTGGCCCAGGCCCGGTTGCTGCCGGCGCGGGTGGCAGCCAGCATGCGATCGGCCGCGGGGTCGACGCCCTCGGGCGGGGGGGCGGCCTCGGGCCGCACCTGTGGGGTGGGGGGACGGGCGGAGGGGGGCACGGTCACGGGAGGTGGGGGGGCGGGAGCACGATGCCGCCCCCGGCAGGATCGCACATGGGTGATGCATCCCCGGGCCGCCCGCATCGCTCCTGGGTGAGCGCGTCGGCAAGACTCGTCGCCACCATGCACCGTCGCCGCTCCCGCTCGACGCCGATCCTGGTCGCCTTGGTCGCCGTCCTCCTCGCCGCCTGCTCCGGTGGGTCGCCCGCCGCCCAGGCCACCACCCGCGGTGGTGCCGCCGAGGAGGCGGGCGCCAGCTCCACGACCGGTCCGGCGCCGACCACCGGGTCGTCCACGACCACCACCACCGAGGCCCCGGCCACCACCGAGGCGCCCACCACCACCACCACCGAGCCCCCCGCCCCGGCCCCGCCGGCCATCGAGGTCGGCGACCTGCGGAGCGGCTCGGACGGCCCCCGCACCAAGGCCCTCCAGGAGGCCCTCGACCGCCTGGGCTTCGACCCCGGCGAGGCCGACGGGGCCTTCGGCACCAAGACCACCCTGGCCGTGTGGGCCTACCAGGCCCTGACCGGCCGCCCCCAGGACGGCGTGGTCACCGCCGAGCTGGAGCAGGCCGTCCTCACCTCCGGACCCATCCCCATGCTGCGGCCCGACCTGGGGCCCACCCACACCGAGGTGGACCTGGACAAGCAGGTGCTCCTGGTGTGGGGCGACGGGGTGCTGGAGCTGGCCACCCACGTCTCCAGCGGCTCGGGCGTGGCCTACTGCGAGGACGGCCACTGCGGCGACGCCGTCACCCCCGTGGGCGACTACCGCTACCAGCGCCGCATCGCCGGGGAGCGTCACGCCCCCCTGGGCGTGCTCTACAACCCGGTGTACTTCAACGGCGGCATCGCCGTGCACGGTGCCGGGTCGGTGCCGGCCCGCCCCGCCTCCCACGGGTGCGTCCGGATCCCCATGCACATCTCGGACTACTTCCAGAGCCTGGTGGCCGACGGCGAGCCCATCGCCGTGTTCCGCGGCGGCACGGGCCCCGCCGCCCCCGTGGCCGCCCCCGGCGGGCCGGCCGCCCCGCCCCCGGCTGGAGCCGAGAACGGCGGCTGAGCCGTGACCGCCGGGTCGCCCCCGCCCTCCTGGCCCCCGGCGGGACCGTCCCCGGCCGGACCGCCCCCGCCCGGGCCCGGCGTGCAGGTCGGGGGGGCCGAGTACCCGGCCCGGCCCCCCGAGCAGTGGCCGGCGTGGTCGCCGTCCTCCGGTCCCGGCGTCCCCGGGAGCCCGCCCGCCGGGTTCCCGCCGGGTGACGCCCCGGCGGGCGGGCGGGGCCGGTCGCCGGCCGGGGCCGTGGTGGCCGTGGCCGTCGTGCTGGTGCTGGTGCTGGTGGCTGTCCTGGGCCTCGGCACCCTGGGCGACGGCGGGGGCGACGACCTCGTCGGCTCGGGGACCAGCGCCCCCCAGGGCGCCCCGCCCCTGGGCCCCGGTGACCCGGGCAGCGGCCTGGGTCCGGCCGAGCCGTCGGTGCCGGGCCTCGACCCGGGCTTCGGCGACCCCGAGGCCCTGGCCCGCCCCCTCGAGGAGGTCGTGCCCGAGATCATCTCCTTCGTGGAGGAGGAGCGCGGCCACCGGTTCGCCACCGAGCCGGTGGTGGAGGGCCTGCCCGACGACGAGTTCCGCGACCGCCTGCAGGCCACCGCCGAGGGGGAGGAGCTGTTCAGCCCGGACGGCGAGGCCTGGATCCGGGCTCTCGGGGTCCTGCCTCCCGACGCCGACCCCGGAGAGGTCGGGGCCGACCTCCTCGAGGGCAGCGTCCAGGGCTTCTACGACACGGACACGGCCGAGCTGGTGGTCCGCGGCGACGTCATCACCCCGTACGTCCAGACCGTCATCGCCCACGAGCTGACCCACGCCCTCGACGACCAGGTCTTCGACCTGTCCCGCATCGAGGCCCTGGGCGACCGCCACGACGCCGCCTTCGCCTTCCAGGCCCTGATCGAGGGCACGGCCCGGGTGGTGCAGCTGGCCTTCGAGGACGAGGCCCTGAGCCCCGAGGAGCAGGCCGCCTCCCAGGCCGAGAAGCTGGGCCTGGCCGGCGGGAGCGGCGGCGGTGGGGGCGGCGGGCTCGCCCCCGGCGGCGTGGACCTGCTGGCCCTGAGCATCATGTCGGTCCTGCCCTACGGCAACGGGGCCCGCCTGGTCGAGGCCGTGCTGGCCGGCGGGCCGGCCGCCCTGGACCGGGCCTTCGTCGACCCGCCCACCACCAGCGAGCAGGTCCTCGACCCCGCCGCCTACGAGGCCCGGGAGCCGGCCGTGGCCGTGCCCGCCCCCGTGGCCGACGGCCCGGAGCTGGGCCGGGGGCAGTTCGGGGCGGTCGACGTCCGCATCCTGGAGGTGGTGGCCGACCCCGTGGGCGTGATCTCCCGCATGGACCCCAGGTTGTTCCTGGAGGGCAGCGCCGCAGTCGACCCGATGGACGGCTTCGGCGGCGGGGAGTACGTCACCTGGCGGTCGGGCCCGGAGTCCTGCATCCGGGCCAACCTGGTCGCCGACGACGCCGGCGGCCGGGCCCTCCTGGACGACCTGGTCCAGGGCTGGGCCGAGGACGTCGGCGGCGTCGAGGTGGCCTCCACCGGAGCCCTGTCGCTCACCTTCACCTCCTGCCGCTGACCGGCCGACCCGACTCCTAGGGTGCGGCCATGGCCGCCCCCCCGCCCGATCCCTCGACCCTGTTCCGGCTGGACGGGCGGGTGGCGGTGGTGACCGGGGCGTCGGCCGGCCTCGGTGACCGCTTCGCCCGGGTGCTCCACGCCGCCGGGGCCACGGTGGTGGTGGCCGCCCGCCGGGTCGAGCGCCTCGACGCGCTGGCCGCCGAGCTGGGGGAGCGGGTCCTGGCCGTGGCCTGCGACGTCACCGTGGACGACGACCTGGTGGGCCTGGCCGACACCGCGGCCGAGCTGGCCGGCGGGGCGGTCGACGTGCTGGTCAACAACGCCGGCATCGGGGCGCCCCAGCCGGCCGAGTCCGAGCCGGTGGGCACGTTCCGGGACGTGGTGGAGGTCAACCTCACCGCCCTGTTCCGGCTGACCCAGCTGGTGGCGGGGCCGATGGTGGCCGCCGGGCGGGGCAGCGTGGTCAACGTGGCCTCCATGCTGGGCCTGGTGGCGGCCACCCCGATCAAGCAGGCCTCGTACTGCGCCTCCAAGGGCGGCGTGGTGAACCTGACCCGCGAGCTGGGCTGCCAGTGGGCCCGCAAGGGCGTGCGGGTCAACGCCCTGGCCCCCGGCTGGTTCCCCACCGAGATGACCGAGGGCATGTGGGGCGACGAGGCCTCGGGACGCTTCGTGGCCGATCAGTGCCCCATGGGCCGTCGGGGCGAGCTGCCGGAGCTCGACGGGGCCCTGCTGTTCCTGGCCTCCGACGCCTCCTCCTACATGACCGGCCAGACCCTGACCGTGGACGGGGGCTGGACCGCCCGCTGACCGCAGCCCCGGTTCAGTAGCCGGGGGCGGGCCGGAACAGGTCGAAGCGCAGGCCCTGGTCGTCCACGCACTCGGCGTTGCCCCCCGAGGGGTACGTGGCCCGGCTCAGCACCCGGCCACCCAGCTCCTCCACCCGGGCCGCGTAGGCCTCGATGTCGTCCACCCGGAAGTAGGCGGTCACCGGCGGGCCGTCGCCCTCGCCCTCCATGAAGCCCATGGGGAAGCGGGTGTTGGCCACATGGCCCCCGCCCTCCAGGGAGCCGGGCTCCACCTCCCAGGCGAACAGGGCGCCGAAGAAGCTGCGGGCCCGGTCCAGGTCACCGGTCCGCAGGACGATGTAGCCGGGCTCCACCGGCCGCCGGGCGGTGACCTTCCAGTCGCCGCCGTCACCCCCGGCACCCCGGTCCACCTCGGCCTCGGCGGTGCGGGCGGCGTCGATGGGCTGGCTGATCATCCACCGGTGCCCGAAGGGGTCGAGGATGGTGGCGTTGCGGTTGCCGTGGCCCTGGTCGGCCGGCTCCCGCAGGCTGGTGGCCCCCTCCTCCACGGCCCGGCGGAACGTGTGGTCGACGTCGGCCACCTCGAGGTGGAGGGCGACGCTGCTGCCCTCGTGGTCGAGGGGCGAGCGCACCCCGATCTCGGGGTAGGCGTCGGACAGCATCAGCCGGGCGCCGCCGATCACCACCTCGGCGTGGCCGACGCGCCCGTCGTCGCCGGTGAAGCGGGTGGTCTCGATGGCCCCCAGCACGTCGCGGTACCAGTCCAGGGCGGCGACGGCGTCGTGGACGGCGATGTAGGGGACGAGCGGGCTGGCGACGGGGGTCTCGGTGGGGGGCACGGCGTCTCCTCCTCGGAGCTGGATGGCGGGTACGGCCTCGGGGCCGGGGGGCGGGGCCAGGGCGGCCTCCAGCCGGCGCCGCAGGGCGGCGGTGAAGGCGGGGTCGGGCGCCACCGGCGTGGCCGGCAGGCGCAGGGCGTCGAACGGGTCAGCCACGATCGGTCCCCCTCTCGTCCGGGGTGGTGGGCGCGGTGTCGGCCGCTGCCCGGCGGAAGGCGGCCCGGGCTCGCACCAGCAGGGCTTCGGTGGCGTGCACGGTGCGGTCCAGGTGGCGGGCCACCTCCGGCACGCTCAGGCCGTCGAGGTAGCGCAGGGTCAGGGCCGAGCGGTGGTGTGGCCCGAGGCCGGCCAGCACGTCCCGGGCCACGGCGGCGTCCAGGTGGGCGTCCCAGGGGTCGTCCACCGCCTCGGGCTGGGCCGCCACCCGGTGCAGGCGGCGTTCCTCGCGACCGGCCCGGCGCCAGTGGTCGACCAGCTTGTGGCGGGCCACGCCCACCAGCCAGGCCACCGTCAGGTCCGGCACCGTGCCCTTCTGCACGGCGGCCACCGCGGCCAGGAAGGTCTCGGAGGTGACGTCCTCGGCGGTGGCCCGGTCGCCGCAGCGGGGCAGCAGGTAGCCGTAGACCTCGGGGAGCGCCCGGTCGTAGAGGGCCAGCAGGGCGCCACCCTGGTCGGCTCCGGCGGCGGCGGGGTCGGGGCTCACGTCTCCTCATCGTCGCCCACGGCCCCCCTCCGACGGGGGACGGCGAGAAGTACCGTGCCGGCCATGAAGGTGCCCCTGACCCTGCGCGACTTCCTGGACCGGGCCGAGGCCGTCTACCCCGACCGGGTGGCGGTGGTGGACGAGCCCGACCAGCCGGCCCCGTCGCTGGGGGAGCTGACGTTCCGGGCACTGGCGGCCCGGGCCCGGGCCCAGGCCGCCGGCCTGGACCGGCTGGGCGTGGGCCCCGGCGAGCGGGTGGCCGTGGTGTCGCAGAACGCGGCCCGGCTCCTGACCGGCTTCTGGGGCGTGTCGGGCTGGGGCCGCATCCACGTGCCGGTCAACTTCCGGCTGGCCCGGGACGAGATCGCCTACATCGTCGAGCACTGCGGGGCCTCGGTCCTCCTCTACGACCCCGAGGCGGCCGACTCGGTGGCCGGCATCGACTGCGCCCACCGCTTCGAGCTGGGGGCCGAGGCCGACGAGGCCCTCCTGGCCCCCGACGTCGAGCCCGTCCCGTGGGAGCCCGACGAGGACGCCACCGCCACCATCAACTACACCTCCGGCACCACCGCCCGGCCCAAGGGGGTGCAGCAGACCCATCGCAGCCTGTGGCTCAACGCCTCGGTGTTCGGGTGGCAGGCCGGGGTCAGCGACCGCGACGTCTACCTCCACACCCTGCCCATGTTCCACTGCAACGGCTGGGGCATGCCCTTCGCCACCGCCGGGATGGGCGCCACCCAGGTGGTGCTGCGCAAGGTGGACGGGGCCGAGATCCTGCGCCGGGTCGACCGCCACGGTGTCACCCTCCTGTGCGGGGCGCCGGCGGTGGTCAACGCCGTGCTCGACGCCGCCGCCGACCTGGACACCGTCCCCGGGGCCGGGCGGACCCGCATCGTGGTGGCCGGGGCCCCACCCCCCACCCGCACCGTCGAGCGGGTGGAGACCGAGCTGGGCTGGGAGCTCATCCAGATCTACGGCCTGACCGAGACCGCGCCCCTGGTCACCATGAACCGCACCCGGGCCGAGTGGGACGGGCTGGACCCGGCCGAGCGGGCCCGCCGGCTGGGCCGGGCCGGCGCCCCCGCCCTCGGGGTCCGGGTCGGCCTGACCGGCCAGGGCGAGATCACCACCCGCACCAACCACGTGATGGAGGGCTACTGGGACCAGCCCGAGGCCACCGCCGAGGCCATCGTGGACGGCTGGTTCCACACCGGCGACGGGGGCGTGGTCGACGACGAGGGCTACGTGGCCATCTCCGACCGCAAGAAGGACGTGATCATCTCCGGGGGCGAGAACGTGTCGTCCATCGAGGTGGAGGACGCCCTGTTCAGCCACCCGGCGGTGGCCGAGGTGGCCGTGATCGGCGTGCCCGACGAGCGGTGGGGCGAGGCCGTGACCGGCCTGGTGGTCCTGGCCGAGGGGCAGGCCGCCACCGAGGACGAGCTGCGCGAGCACTGCCGGGGCCGCCTGGCCGGCTACAAGGTCCCCAAGCGCATCGAGCTGCGGGCCGAGCTGGCCCGCACCGCCACCGGCAAGCTCCAGAAGTTCAAGCTGCGGGAGCCGTACTGGCAGGGCCGGGAGCGCCAGGTCAACTGACCCCCCGTTCTCGGCACGAAGGAGCCGGGATGTCGGGCCCTTTCGTGCCCGGAACGGGGGAGGGGTGGGGTCAGGCGGGGGGGAACAGGTCGACCACGGCCAGGAGCCGGTCGTTGAGCAGGTCGATGTCGTCGGCCGCGGTCTTGCCCTGGCGGAACAGCACCAGGTCCCGGGTGGGCGACATGAGCAGGCGCTGGCCCTCGAAGCCGTGGGCCATGAACATGCCGTCGTCCCGGTGGGGGCGGGCCCACCAGTGGGCCCCGTGGTACATGCCCTCGTCCACGGAGCGGGGGGTGCGGCCGTGGTCGATCCAGTCGGGGGCCACCACCTCCCGGCCGTCCCAGGTGCCGCCCCGCAGCACCAGCAGCCCCAGCCGGAGCCAGTCCCGGGCCACCATGTCCACGTGCGACGAGGCCACCCACGTGCCCCGCCCGTCCAGCCCGAAGGTGGCCGAGGCCCCGAGGGGGGCCAGGATCGCCTCCTGGACCCAGGAGGTCATGGCCTCGCCATCCAGGCCCAGGGTGTCCTGGAGGGCCCGGGCCACGATGTTGGTGGTGCCCGACGAGTAGCAGTAGGCCTCCGGCGACCCGGGCCGCTGCACCAGGGGGAACGAGGCGGCGAAGGCGGCCATGTCGGCCGAGGCCTCGCCCCCGTAGAGCATGGTGATGACGTCCGGCAGGGGCGCCCCCTCGGCGGCCACGTACTCCTCCACCCAGGCCAGGCCCGGGCGCATGGCCAGCAGGTCGTCCCAGGTGATGGCCCGCCGGGGGTCGCCCTCGCCCTGCCAGGTCGGCACCGGGGCCGGGGCCGCCTCGTCCAGGAGGCCCTGGCCCCGGGCCACCCCGACGGCCAGGTGGAGGACGCTCTTGGCCATCGACCACGAGTAGAGGGGGTCGGTGGGGCCCAGGGGCCCGGGCTGCACGCCGGCCAGCTCGGCCAGCGGCCCCATCTCCCGGTGGCCGTAGCGCTCGACCACGATCCGGCCCCGGTGCACGATGGCCAGGGCGTTGGTGTGGCCCACGGCCGGCTCGGTGCCCGGCCCGACGAGGGCATCGATCCTGGCCTCCAGGCCCCCGTCGAGCGCTTCGGCCGGCGGCGCCGCCTCCTCCCACCCCTCCGTGGGCCAGGCCACGCCGGCCGGCTGGGACGGGAAGGGGAGCAGGTCGGGCACCGGCGGACGGTAGCAAGCGCCCCTCATCGCAGTTGGTGGCGGGGGCCCGGCGTGGCACCCTCACCAGGTGCTGACGGTCAACGGGCTCCGGGTCGATGTGGGGGGGACGATCCTCCTCGACGGCGTCTCCTTCACCGTCCGCGCCGGCGACAAGGTCGGCCTGGTGGGCCGCAACGGGGCGGGCAAGACGACCATGCTCAAGCTGCTGGGCGGGGCCGGTGAGCCGTCGCGGGGGAGCGTGCGCCGCGAGGGCGGCCTGGGCTACCTGCCCCAGGACCCCCGGCTCGACGGGGTGCCCGACACCCGCACCGGCCTGGAGCACGTCCTGTCCGGCCGGGGCCTGGACGAGGCCATCGTCCGCCTGGAGAAGCTGCGGGTCCGCATGGAGGAGGACCCCTCGGACCGGGCCGTCGAGCGCTACACCCGGGCCGAGGAGCGGTTCCGGATGGACGGCGGCTACCAGGCCGAGAGCGAGGTGCGCCGCCTGGCCGCCGGGCTGGGCCTGCCCGATGACCGCCTCGACCTCCCCGTCACCTCGCTGTCGGGCGGCCAGCGCCGCCGGGTCGAGCTGGCCCGCATCCTCTTCGCCGGCAGCGACCTGCTCCTCCTGGACGAGCCCACCAACCACCTCGACACCGACGCCAAGGAGTGGCTGCTCGAGTACATGCGCCGCTACCGGGGTGGCCTGCTGGTCATCAGCCACGACCTCGACCTCCTCGACGAGGCCATCACCCGGGTCATCCACCTGGACCGGGCGGGCCACGAGGAGCTGGGCACCATGCACGAGTACAAGGGCACGTACTCCCAGTACCAGCGCCAGCGGGCCGCCGACGAGGACCGCCTGCGCAAGGAGGCCGCGGCCCGGGCCAAGGAGGTCGACCGGCTGCAGAACATCGTGGACCGCTTCGGGGCCAAGGCTACCAAGGCGGCCATGGCCCACAGCCTGGAGAAGCGCATCGCCCGCATCCAGGACGGCGCCACCGACGCCCCCCGGCGCCAGCAGGTGGCCCGGGTGCGCTTCCCCGACCCGCCCCACGCCGGGCGCACGGTGCTGGAGGTGGCCGACCTGTCGGTGGCCTACGGCGACCTGCGGGTCTTCGACGGCGTGCGCTTCTCCATGGGGCGGGGCGAGCGCATGGTGGTCATGGGGTTCAACGGGGCCGGCAAGACCAGCCTGCTGCGCTCCCTGGCCGCGGTGCAGGAGCCGACCAGCGGCGAGGTGCGGCCCGGCCTCAACGTGTCGATCGGCTACTACGCCCAGGAGCACGAGGGCATCGACGCCCACCGGACCCTGCTCGACCAGCTCCGCGACGCCGCCACCGGCCAGAGCGAGAGCGAGCTGCGGGGCCTGCTGGGCATGTTCGGCCTGACCGGCGACAAGGTGTTCCAGGCCGCCGGCACCCTCTCCGGCGGCGAGAAGACCAAGCTGGCCCTGTGCCAGCTGGTGGCCGGGCGCCACAACCTGCTCCTGCTGGACGAGCCCACCAACAACCTGGACCCGGGCTCACGGGAGGCGGTGGCCTCCTCGCTGGCCGGCTGGCCGGGGAGCATCATCCTGGTGAGCCACGACACCGACTTCGTGCGGGCCCTTCGCCCGGACCGGGCCCTGCTCATGCCCGACGGCCACGTCGACCACTGGTCCGACGACCTGCTGGAGATGGTGGCCCTGGCCTGACCCCGGCCGGTCAGCGGGGCGGGCGCATGAGCTTGGCGCCCAGGTCGACCGGGCGGGACACCTCGGCGAAGAAGTCGTTGCCCTTGTCGTCCACCACCACGAAGGCGGGGAAGTCCTCGACCTGGATGCGCCACACCGCCTCCATGCCCAGCTCCGGGTACTCGAGCACCTCGACCCTGCGGATGCAGTCCCGGGCCAGGCGGGCCGCGGGCCCGCCCACCGAGCCCAGGTAGAAGCCGCCGTGGCGCCGGCAGGCGTCGGTGACCTGCTGGCTGCGGTTGCCCTTGGCCAGCATGACCAGCGAGCCCCCGGCGGCCTGGAAGCGCTCGACGTAGGCGTCCATGCGCCCGGCGGTGGTGGGCCCGAAGGAGCCCGAGGCGTAGCCCTCGGGGGTCTTGGCCGGCCCGGCGTAGTACACGGGGTGGTCCTGCAGGTACCGGGGCATGGCCTCGCCGGCGTCGAGGCGCTCGGCGATCTTGGCGTGGGCGATGTCGCGGGCCACCACCACGGTGCCGGTGAGGGAGAGCCGGGTCTTGACCGGGTGCCGGGCCAGCTCGGCCCGGATCTCGGCCATGGGCCGGTCCAGGTCGACCCGGACCACGTCGCCGCCCAGGCCCTCGTCGGTGACCTCGGGCAGGTACCGGGCCGGGTCGCGCTCCAGCTCCTCCAGGAAGACGCCCTCGGCGGTGATCTTGGCCCGGGCCTGGCGGTCGGCCGAGCACGACACGGCCACCGCCACCGGGCACGACGCCCCGTGGCGGGGCAGGCGCACGACCCGCACGTCGTGGCAGAAGTACTTGCCCCCGAACTGGGCCCCGATGCCGAAGGCCTGGGTGAGGCGCAGGACCTCCTCCTCCAGCTCCAGGTCGCGGAACCCGTGCCCGGCGGCCGAGCCCTCGGTGGGCAGCGCGTCGAGGTAGCGGGCCGAGGCCAGCTTGGCCGTCTCCAGCGCCGATTCGGCCGAGGTGCCGCCGATGACCACGGCCAGGTGGTACGGCGGGCAGGCCGAGGTGCCCAGCAGGCGCAGCTTGTCGTCCAGGAAGGCCATCAACCGGGCCGGGGAGAGCAGGGCCTTGGTCTCCTGGAACAGGAACGACTTGTTGGCCGAGCCGCCGCCCTTGGCCATGAACAGGAACGAGTACTGGGCCCCGTCCACCGCCGCGATCTTCACCTCGGCCGGCAGGTTGGTCCCGGTGTTGGCCTCGTCCCACGTGGTCAGGGGGGCCATCTGCGAGTAGCGCAGGTTGTGGCGCTGGTAGGTGTCGAAGATGCCCCGGCTGAGGGCCTCCTCGTCGCCCCCGCCGGTGAGCACCAGCTCGCCCTTCTTGGCCTTGACGATGGCCGTCCCCGTGTCCTGGCACATGGGCAGGATGCCGCCGGCGGCTACGTTGGCGTTCTGGAGCAGGTCGGTGGCCACGAAGCGGTCGTTCGCCGAGGCCTCGGGGTCGTCGAGGATGCGGGCCAGCTGGGCCAGGTGCCCCGGGCGCAGGTGGTGGGCGATGTCGTGCATGGCCTCGGCGGCCAGCGCGGTGAGCACCCGGGGCTCGACGGTGAGGAAGGTGCGGCCCGCGGCCTCCACGGTGGCCACGCCGTCGTCACCCAGGGCGCGATACGAGGTGGGGTCGGGCCCGGTGGGCAGCAGCGGCGTGTAGGTGAAGTCGGTCATCGGGCCCCCGGGGCGCTGTGGATCCGCCCGGCGGCGGGGCCGGGCGGATCCACGGTACGGCCGGGCCCGGGGAGCGGGCCATCCGGGCCGGCGGCCCGGCGGTCCGGGGAGCGGTCCGGTCAGCGGCTGCTCTTGCGGGCCGCCTTGGTGGCCCGGGCCTTGGAGTCGGCCTGGCGGGCGGCCCGGGTCCGGGAGGCGGCCGCCTTCTCCTTGGCCAGGGCCTTCTCCTCGGCGGTGAGGGCCTTGGCCCGGGACCGGCGGGCCTGGCGGTTCCGGGCCTGCTCGGCCTGCTCCTCGGCGTCCCGGGCCCGGCGCTCGGCCTGGCGGGCCTCGGCGTCGGCCCGGCGCTTGGCCTCGGACTTCTCGCGCTCGATGGCGCGGCTGCGCTCGGCCTCTTGGCGCTCGGCCTGCTCCTCGGCCCGGCGGGCCGCGGCGGTGCGGTCCCGGAGGGCCTCGTCGGCCTCGCCCCGCTTGGCCGCGGCCTCGGCCTCGAGGTCGGCGGCCTGGCGCAGGCGGGTGACCTTGGCCCGGAGCAGCCGGCCCTCCTCGGCCAGCACGGTGTCGCCCAGGACGGTGCCGGCGACCAGCTTGAGCTGGGCCTCCAGGCCCTCGAAGACGAGCGTGGGCGGCCACTCCTCGTCCTGGCCGTGGCCGGTGACGGTCTCGACCGCGGTGAGCGGCAGTCGCGCTGCGGCGACGCTGAGGCGCACGGTGGTGCGGGGGATCTGCTGGATGGTGGGCATGGGGGTCACCTCTCCTGGACGGTGTCGGCGGCGGCGTCGAGGACCTCGGCCTGGCGGCGGGCCCGTTCGGCCTCGCCTTCGAGCGTGTCGGCCTCCTGGTGCTCCTCGGCCCGGTCCCGGGCCGCCTCCACGCGCTGGTGGGCGGCGGCCCGCCCGGCCGCCCGGGTCTCGGCCTCGACGGCCTGCTCCCGGCCGGCGGCCTGGGCCTCGATGCGGGCCTCGCGCTTCTGGCGCTCCTCCTCGATGCGCTGCTGGCGCCGGTCGGCGGTCTCCTCGTCGGCCAGGCGGCGGCGCTCGGCCTCCAGGTCGTGCTCCCGCTGGGCCAGCTCGGCGTCCTCGGCGTCCTGGGCGGCCTGGGCCTCGAGCCGGTTGGCGTCGTCCAGGGCCTCGGCCTTCTCGGTGTGGAGCCGGCCCTCGCGGGCCAGGTCCTCGTCGCCGGTGACGGCGCCGGCCAGGCCCTTGGCCGCGCCCTTCACGCGTTCGACGAGGGGGCTGTCGTCGGTGGGTGGGGTCATGGGAACCTCGGGGGGTGGGATCGGGGGGGAGGCGTTCGCCTCCGGGACCGTGCTGCCCCCAGCAAGCAGGACGACGCAGATCGCGAACGTGCGATCGGTCACGTCGGTCCCGGGTCCCCCCAGGTGCGTGAGCGGGGCCGGCGGGGGCAGTCCCCCGTCGTGCGTTCCTCCTCCCGGTCCCCGTCCGAGCCCTTGGAGCTGGTGGTCGACGCCCTGGCCGCCTATCGCCTGACCCGGTTGGCCACGGCCGACGTCATCAGCGAGCCGTGGCGGCGCTCCCTGGTCGATCGCATGGTGCCGGACGGCCCCGAGACCCAGGAGGCCCTCGGCTCGGACACGGCCCAGCAGGTGGTCGACCAGTTGGCCGACCCCCCGAAGCTGGCCCGCCTGGTCACCTGCCGCTGGTGCGCCGGCATGTGGATCGCCGGGAGCGTGGTGGCGGCCCGGCGGGCCGCCCCCCGGGCCTGGGCTCCCGTGGCCACCGCCCTGGCCCTGTCGGCTGCGGCCAGCCTCCTGGCCCGGGCCGAGGACGACTGACCGTGGCCGGCGCGGGCCGGGGCCGCGGGCGGTAGACCGGGGCCATGGCCGACGAGGACGGGTTCC
Source organism: Acidimicrobiales bacterium (assembly GCA_035630295.1). Taxonomy (NCBI): domain Bacteria; kingdom Bacillati; phylum Actinomycetota; class Acidimicrobiia; order Acidimicrobiales; species Acidimicrobiales bacterium. Next base: position 158,131 of record DASQKY010000020.1, read on the forward strand.
GGACCGAGCGCGACACCATGGGGGAGGTGCGGGTGCCGGCCGCGGCCCGGTGGGGGGCGCAGACGCAGCGGGCGGTCGAGAACTTCCCCGTGTCGGGCCTGCGGGTGGCCCCCGCCCTGATCCACGCCCTGGGGGCGGTCAAGGCGGCCGCGGCCGAGGTCAACGGGCGCCTGGGCGTCGTCGACGAGGACGTGGCCGCGGCCATCGCCGCCGCCGCCGGCGAGGTGGCCCAGGGCCGGTGGGACGACGAGTTCCCGGTCGACGTGTTCCAGACCGGGTCGGGCACGTCCACCAACATGAACGCCAACGAGGTGATCGCGGCCCTGGCCGGCGAGCGCCTGGGCCGCCCGGTGCACCCCAACGACGAGGTCAACGCCTCGCAGTCCTCCAACGACGTGTTCCCCACGGCCATCCACGTGGCCGCCGCGGTGGGCGTCCGCCACCGGCTGCTGCCGGCCCTGGACCACCTGGCCGCCGCCCTGCGCCGCAAGGCCGACGAGACCGCCGAGGTGGTGAAGGCCGGGCGCACCCACCTCATGGACGCCACCCCGGTGACCCTGGGCCAGGAGATGGACGGCTACGCCGCCCAGGTCGAGGCGGCCCGGGCCCGCCTGGCCGCCACCCTGCCCCGGGTGGGGCAGCTGCCGCTGGGGGGGACGGCCACCGGCACCGGGCTGAACGCCCCCGAGGGCTACGCCGCGGCCGCCATCGCCCTGGTGGCCGAGCGGCTCGACGTGGAGCTGGTGGAGGCCCCCGACCACTTCGCGGCCCAGGGGGGGCGCGACGAGCTGGCCAGCCTGTCGGGCGAGCTGCGGGCCCTGGGCGCCGGCCTGCTCAAGGTGGCCAACGACCTGCGCTGGATGGCCTCGGGCCCCCGCACCGGCCTGGCCGAGATCCGCCTGCCCGATCTCCAGCCCGGTTCGTCGATCATGCCCGGCAAGGTGAACCCGGTGATCCCCGAGGCGGTCAGCCAGGTGGTGGCCCAGGTCCACGGCAACGACACCGCGGTGGCCTTCGCCGCCAGCCAGGGCAACTTCGAGCTCAACGTGTTCCTGCCGGTGATCGCCCGCGGCCTGCTCGAGTCGGTCGACCTGCTGGCCTCGGTGAGCCGGCTGTTCGCCGACCGCTGCATCGACGGCATCGAGGCCGACGTGGACCGCTGCCGGGCCTACGCCGAGGCCACCCCCCAGGCCGCCACCGCCCTCAACCCGGTGCTGGGCTACGAGAGGGTGGCCGCCCTGGTGAAGGAGAGCGCGGCCACCGGCCGCTCGATCCGCGAGGTGGTGCTGGACGCCGGGTTGCTGGACGAGGCCGAGCTGGACCGGGCCCTGGACCTGCTGGCCCTCACCCGGGGCGGCCGGCCGTCCTGACCGGGCGGGCCCGGCCCGGCCTGGCCGGGGTCAAGTCGCCGGGGAGCCGGCGAAGGGCCCCGGGGCCCCGGGGGGCGGGACCTCGACCCGCGACCACGACATCATGCGGGTCAGCTCGCCGATGGCGGCGTCCCACTCGGCCGGGTCCCAGCCCTCGGCCACGCTGACCACCACCCGGTCCTGGCGCAGGTGCACGAAGGCGGGCAGGTGGGCCAGGCCGACGCCGGCCACGAAGGACCGGTCGGGGTCGCAGAAGGTGAGCAGGTCGTCGGCCCACGGGCCCAGGAAGGTGCGGGCGTCCGCCGCGTCGGAGGTGACGACCCAGGCCACGCGGCAGTCGGCCTCCCGGAACTCGGTGAGGAGGCGCCCGGCGGTGTCGAGGAGCCAGGCGCTCTCGGAGGTGAACGGGTCGATGACCACCACGGCGAGCTGGAAGGTGGTCAGCCAGTCGTCGAGGCTGGCCACGTCGCCGCTCAGGGCGGTGAGGGACACGCTGTCGGGGACCTGCTCAGCCACGGGCACGGCCCGAAGGTAGCAACGGCGCCCGGTGGCCCCGAAACCGTCGGGGCCCGGGGGGTCGGGGTAGGTTGCCGCGTCTTCCCCCTGCTCCGGAGGTCCCGTTGCTCGCCGCCATCTACGACTCGTTCCCCTACCGGTTGATGGTGCTGCTGCACATCTTCGCGGCGGTGGTGGCCTTCGCCCCGGCGTGGGTGTGGCCCGTGCTCAACGCCAAGATGCGCAAGGGCGAGGGGGTGCCGGGGTCGGTGCGGGCCCTGGTCCCGGTGCTGTCGGCCACCGTGTACGGCCCGGCCCTGATCCTCAACGGCGTGTTCGGGGCCCTGGCCGTGGTGCTCAGCCCCGACCCGGGCGGCCAGAAGCTGGTCGAGTTCTCCGACCCCTGGGTGTCGATCGCCCTCCTGCTGTGGTTCCTGATGCTGGGCATCCTGTTCCTGGCCCTCATCCCGGCCGAGCGCAAGGAGGCCCAGCAGGGGGCTTCGGTCGAGGCCGAGTCCCGGATCGCCATGTTCGGCGGCATGCTCCACCTGCTGTTCCTGCTCCAGCTCGTCAACATGATCTGGCAGCCGGGCGGCTAGCGCCGGGCCCGTGCACCCCATCGAGAGGCTCCGCGACGTGGCCCGCGCCCGCGGCGTCGACCCCGTGGACCTGGTGGCCGAGGCCGCCCACGCCCTCGGCGCCTTCGACGACGACCCGGCCGGGCTGGTGGCCGCCGCCCGCCGCCTGGTCGCCCGCCACCCGGCCGCCGGCGCCCTGTGGTGGATGTGCAGCCGGGTGCTGGTGGCGGCCGACCCGGCCGCCGAGGGACGGCGGGCCGCGGCCGAGGTGGAGGGCGACCCCACCGCCGCGGCGCTGGCCGCCGCCCTCCCCGACGAGGCCCGGGTGCTGGTCGTGGGCTGGCCCGGCACCGTGGTGCCGGCCCTGGCCCGGCGGGGCGACCTGGAGGTGCTGGCCGCCGACGACGGCACCGGCGTCGACGTGGGTCGGGTCCTGGCCCGGGTCGACGTCGACGTGGTCGACGTGCCCACCGAGGCGGTGGGGGCGGCGGCCGCCGCCGTGGACGTGGTGCTGATCGAGGCCGTGGCCGCCGGCCCGGCCGGGGCCCTGGCCGCCCGGGGGAGCCGGGCCGCGGCCGCCGTGGCCCGGGCCGCGGGGCGCACCGTGTGGCTGGTGGCCCCCGTGGGCCGGGTGCTGCCGGCGCCGCTGTTCGCGGCCTGCACCGACGCCGTGCTCGACACCGAGGAGCCCTGGGAGTCCGACCACGACCTGGTGCCGGGCCCCCTCGTCGACCGGGTGGTGGGGCCGGCCGGCCCGGTCGAGCCGACCGAGGGGCTGGGGCGCGCCACCTGCGGCGTGGCCTCCGAGCTGCTGCGCCCGGCCCGCACCCCCGGTTCCCACACGCCCTGACCACCGACCCTGGAGGCCCCGTGTCCCGACGCCAGCAGATCAAGATGGTCCCCGCCGAGGTCGAGGCCTTCCTGGCCGGGCGCCACACCATGAACCTGGCCACCCACAACCACGACGGCACCATCCACCTGGTGGCCATGTGGTACGGCTTCCTGCCCGACGGGACGGTGGGCTTCGAGACCTTCGCCCGGTCCCAGAAGGTGCAGAACCTGCGGCGCGACCCCCGGGTCACGGCCCTGGTCGAGGACGGCGACAGCTACCCCACGCTGCGCGGTGTCGAGCTGGTCGGCACCATGGAGCTGACCGACGACCGGGACACGCTCCTGGCCATCGCCACCAGCGTGCTGGACCGCTACCACCCCGAGGTGGCCGAGGCCGACCGGGCGGCGGTGGCCGAGGTGGTGGTCAACAAGCGGGTGGCCCTCCTCCTGCGCCCGGAGCGCACCGTCAGCTGGGACCACCGCAAGCTGGAGGGCGGCTACTGATCCCCGTTCCCGACGGCGGCTCCTGGTGGCGGGCTCCTGATGGCGGGGGAGCGGCGTGGGTAGGGTCGGCGCCATGGGTCAGGACGTTGAGTTCACGAACGGCGACGACACGGCGCACGGCTACCTGGCCGAGCCCGAGCGCGGGGTGGGTCCCGGGCTGATCGTCATCCAGGAGTGGTGGGGCCTGGTCGACCACATCCGCGACGTGTGCGACCGGTTCGCGGCCGAGGGCTTCGTGGCCCTGGCCCCGGACCTCTACCACGGCGAGACCACCACCGAGCCCGACGAGGCCGGCAAGCTCATGATGGCCCTGAACCTCGACCAGGCCGTGGCCGACATGTCGGGGGCCATCAAGTTCCTCCAGGAGAGCCCGTCGACCACCTCCGACGTCCTGGGTGTCACCGGGTTCTGCATGGGGGGCGGGCTGGCCCTGGTGCTGGCGGCCGAGCGGCCCGCCGCCTTCGGGGCCTGCGTCCCCTGGTACGGGCTCATCCCCTGGGAGCACGCCACGCCCGACTGGTCGAAGGTCCAGGCCGAGGTGCAGGGCCACTTCGCCGGCGAGGACGGCTTCTTCGGCCCCGACAAGGCCCGGGCGCTGGAGTCCGACCTGCGGGCCGCCGGCGTCGACGCCGAGATCACCATCTGGCCCGGGGTGGACCACGCCTTCTTCAACGACACCCGGCCCGAGGTCCACGACCCCGAGACGTCCCGCCGGGCCTGGGAGCAGGCCGTGGCCTTCCTCCACGCCCAGCTGGACTGACCCCCGGCCGAGCGGCGGGGCGCCTCAGGCCGGCTGGTCGAGCTGGCGGAAGAGGTCGGTGTTGAGGGCGTAGGCCACGCGGACCTCGTCGATGATGCGCTCGCGCTCCTCGTCGGACCACGGGGACCTGTCGAGCTGGGCCCGGTAGGCCTCCTTGACCGCCTTGGGGCTGGCGATGCGGTCGAAGGTGTAGAAGCGGACGTCGAGATCGGCATACGCCCGGGCCACCACCCGGCCGATGTGCTGGCCGCCCGACAGGTCGCCCAGGTAGCGGGTGTAGTGGTGGGCCACGAAGCCCCCGGGCCAGTCGGTGGTGCCCTCGATGCGGGCCACGTAGGCCGCGGTGGCGGGTCGGGGGGTGGGGGCGGCCACCGCCTCGGCGCCCAGCAGGGCGGCCACGTCGTGCTCCAGGGCCGGGGTGCGGGCCAGGTCGTCGGACAGGAAGGGGGCCACCACCGGGTCGCCCCGGAAGGTCTCGGCGGTGCGCTCCAGGGCCCGGTAGACGATGAGGTGCTGGGCCAGCATGTCGCCGATGCGGGCCCGCTCCAGGGTGCCGGCCATGAGGTCGCCCATGAGGGTCGAGCCCTCGGCGTCGCCGTGATCGGCCATCGTGCGCTCCCGCAGGGTGGTCGAGAAGCGCTGGTCGGGGCCGTCGTCGAGGGTGGTGGACATGTCTCTCCCGGTCGGGGTCCGGCTCCCGTCGGTGGGGCCGGGCGGCGTCAGTGTCGCTCCTGGCGGCCCCGAGCGCAAGGACCTTCACGACAAGATGTCGCGTCTTCACGACGGCTGGTCGTCTCATCGCCCTCTCGGGCCGACGAGCGGGGCTGGCGGGCCGGGGGCCGGGGCGGGGCGCCGCCCTGGACAGCTTGCGCGGTCGGCCTGTGGTGCGGCAACCTCTGCGATCTAGAAGGCATGGTTAACAGGAACTGCGAGGACGGCGAGATGAGTGTGGGTCGGAGGCGAGGGGAGGCGGGAGTGGGGCGCCGGGACCGCCGGCGGCCGCTGGGCGCCCGGGCCGCGCTGGCGGCCGCGGCTGTCGCCGGCCTGGCCTCCTTCGGAGCCGTCCCCCCGGCCGGCGCCGCCCCCACCGGCCCCCTGGCCGCCCAGGCCCGGCCCGGCAGCACCGTCTCGCCCGACGGCCTGACCGCCACCGACGGCCAGCGCACCCTCCGGGTGGCCCGGGCCGTCGACCTGGCCCCCGGGGGCCAGCAGGTCGCGGTGTCGGGCAGCGGCTACGACGTGAGCAAGGGCATCTACGTGGCCTTCTGCCTCGTCACCCCGCCCGACCAGCCCCCCTCGCCCTGCGGGGGCGGCATCGACATCGACGGCACCAGCGGCGCCTCGGCGTGGATCTCCTCCAACCCGCCCGCCTACGGCCAGGGCCTGGCCACGCCGTACGGGCCGGGCGGCACCTTCAGCGTGAGCGTGACCGTCAGCCCCGTCCTGGCCGGCGGCCACGACTGCCGGCAGGTGCAGTGCGCCATCGTCAGTCGCAGCGACCACGTGCGCACCGCCGATCGCAGCCAGGACCTGCTGCTCCCGGTCCGCTTCGCCAGCGGCGACGCGCCCCCACCGGTCGAGCCGGCCCCGTCGACCACGCCCTCGACCCTGCCGCCGCCCCCCGTGCCCACCACCACGGCCCCGGCGCCCGCCCCGGAGGCCACCCTCTCGGCCGACGGCCGCACCGCCACCGCGGCCGAGCGCACCGTCACCGTGTCCGAGGTGGGCGACCTGGACCCCGCCGGCACCACCGTCACCGTGTCCGGCGCCGGCTTCGACGAGAGCAAGGGCGTGCTGGTGTCGCTGTGCCGGGTGGCCGCCAGCCCCACCGAGGCCCCGGGCCCGTGCCTGGCCGGGTCCAGTCCCGGCGCCTCGCGCTGGGTGTCGTCGTCGCCCCCCGACCACGCCGTCGACCTGGTGGTGCCGTACCGGGAGGGCGGCGCCTTCGAGGTCGAGCTGGACGTGGCCCCGGTGATCGACGGCGAGACCGACTGCCGGGAGGTCGACTGCGCGGTGGTGGTCCGGCGGGACGACGCCGCGGCCGACGACCGCACCCTCGACCTGGCCGTGCCCGTGGCCTTCGGCGACGAGCGGCCGGCCTCGACCACCACCGCCACCACCGGGGCCGAGCGGGCCGCGCCCCCCGCCCCCGTGGCCGACACCTCGGGCAACGACGACGGCGGCTCGGGGTCGGCCCTGCCCTGGATCCTGCTGGCCCTGGTGGTGGTGGCCGCCGGGGGCGGGGGCATCGCCGCCGTCCTGCGCTCCCGGCGGCCCCCGTCGCCGGCCCCCACCCCCGGCGGGGGCCCGACGTGACCGCCCGGCCCGGCCGCCGCCTGGCCGCCGCCTCCCTGGTCGCCCTGCTGGGCCTGGGCACCCTGGCCTGCAGCGGGTCCGACGGCCCCGGCGCGGCCCAGGCCGGCCCCGGGCCGGGGGAGCGGCCCGAGGACCGCTCGGTGGAGGCGGTGGGCACCGACGCGCCGCCCGAGCTGCCCACCGAGGTGCGCTCGGCCGACGGCCGCACCGTCCGGGTCGACGACGTGAGCCGCATCGTCTCCCTGTGGGGCAACATCACCGAGACCGTCTACGGGCTGGGCCTGGGTGACAACGTGGTGGGCCGGGACGTGGCCTCCACCTTCGTCGAGGCCGAGGAGGTCCCCGTCGTCACCCGGGGCCACGACGTGTCGGCCGAGTCGGTGCTGTCCCTGCGCCCGACCGTGGTCCTGGTCGACCCCACCATCGGCCCGCCCGAGGCCGTCGACCAGATCCGCAACGCCGGGGTCCCGGTGGTGGTGGTGGACGAGGTCACCACCCTGGAGGGCATCGGCGGCCGCATCCGCCAGATCGCCCAGGCCCTGGGGGTGCCGGCCGCCGGCGCGGCCCTGGCCCGGGAGGCGGCCGAGGAGATCACCGCCGTGCAGGCCGGCATCCCCGAGGGACCCCGCCCCCGCGTCGCCTTCCTGTACATGCGGGGCTCGGCCGGCGTCTACCTCATCGCCGGCCCCGGCTCCGGCGCCGACGCCATGATCGAAGCGGCCGGGGGCGAGGACGCCGGCACCGCCATGGGGTTGGAGAAGCCGTTCACCCCCATCACCAGCGAGGCCCTCACCGAGGCCGCCCCCGACGTGATCCTCATGACCACCACCGGCCTCGACTCGGTGGGCGGGATCGACGGCCTGGTCCAGATCCCCGGCATCGGCCAGACCCCCGCCGGCCGCGACCGCCGCATCGTCACCGTCGAGGACGGCCTGCTCTACAGCTTCGGCGGCCGCACCGCCCGGGCCCTGGAGCTCATCGTCGACCAGCTCCACACCGGCCCGTGACCCCCGCCCGCCCCGCCCTCCAGGAGGAGCGCCCATGACCCCGCCGCCGAGCCCCACCCGTCCCTCCGCCGGTCGCCGCCTGGCCGCGGCCCTGGCCGCGGTGGCCACCGCCGGGGTGCTGGTGGCGCTGGCCCCGGCCGGCGCCGGTGCCGCCCCTGGCGACCCGGTCGCCCCCGACCCGGCCCCCGCCCCGACGGCCGACGAGCGGGCCGCGGTGGCCACCACCACGGTCCTGGCCGCCAGCGCCTCCAGCGTGGAGGCCGGCGACCCGCTCACCCTCACGGCCACCGTCACCGCCCCCGGCGGGGCCCCGATCACCAGCGGCACCGTCGAGCTGTTCGCGGGGGCCACCTCCCTGGGCACGGCCGAGCTCAACGGCCTGGGCGAGGCCACCCGGGCCGTCACCTTCGCCACCCCCGGCACAAGGGCCGTGACGGCCGAGTTCCTGGGCACGGTCGACGCCGACCCCAGCACCTCCGCATCCCTGGCCGTGGCCGTCACCACCGCCACCGAGCACCCGGCCGAGCCGCCCACCCAGCCTCCCACCGCCACCCCCCGGGCCACCGGCGTGGGCACCGGCCCCGCGGGCCAGACCCTCACCGTGACCCCCGTCGACGCCCTCGACCCGGCCGGGACCGAGGTCGAGGTGGTGGGCCGGGGCTACATCGCAGCCGCCGGCTTCGACGTCGCCACCGAGGGCATGTACCTGGCCCTCTGCGTCGACCAGGGGCCGGGCGTGGCCCCCAGCCCGTGCGTGGGCGGGGCCGACACCACCGGGGCCACCGGCTCGTCGACGTGGGTCACCAACAACCCCTACGACGGCGTGCCCCCCGAGGCGGTGACCGCGGTCGAGCCCGACGGCTCGTTCCGGGCCACCCTCACCCTGGCCGCCCGGGACGAGTTCGTGGACTGCCTGGCCCTGGCCTCCGGTGAGCGCTGCGTGCTGGCCAGCCGGATGGACCACCGGGCCAGCGCCGATCGCAGCCAGGACGTGAAGGTCCCGGTGTGCTGGGCCGGCCAGGCCGCCTGCACCACCGACCCCATCGCCCCCGCCGACCCCGACGCGCCGCCCGCCTTCACCGGCTACCAGATCACCCCGGCCGGCCCCTCGTCGCGGGCCACCACCGGGGGGACCCGCCCGACCCTGGCCGCCACCGGGGCTGATGTCCGCCTCCTCCCGTGGGGCCTGGCCCTGCTGGGCGGGGGCGCCGCCCTGCTGCTCGGCTCCCGCCGGGCCCGACGCACCACCCACGCCCACCCCACCGGAGGAGCACCCTCATGACCACCGTCCCCACCCCGCCCCGCCGGGCCCGCCGCTCGGTGGCCGCCCTGGTGGCGGCCGCCCTGGCCGGCACCGCCGTGAGCGCGCTGGCCCTGGTGGCCCCGACCCCCGCCGGGGCGGCCCCGGGTGTCGACACCGGATCAGCGGGCCAGACCCTCACCGTCTCCGACGTCGACGCCCTCGACCCCAACGGCGCCACCGTCACCGTGACCGGCACCGGTTTCGACGCCGAGGCCGGGTTCGACGTGTCGACCATGGGCCTCTACCTCTCGGTGTGCGTCGACAAGGGGGCCGGCCAGGCCACCCCGTGCATCGGCGGCATCGACCAGACCGGGGGCACGACCGGCACCCGGTGGATCACCAACAACCCCATCGGCGACGCCGACGTGGTGCCCATCTCGGCCACCGGCTCGTTCAGCACCACCCTGCGGGTGGCGTCCTGGGACGAGAACACCGACTGCCTCGACCTGGCCGAGGAGGCGTGGGCGTGCAAGATCGTGACCCGGGTCGACCACCGGGGCAGCGGCAACCGCAGCCAGGACGTACGGGTGCCCATCGACTTCGCCGCCGGGCCCCGGCTGCTGCTCACTCCGGCCGGCGGGTTCGACCCCGACGGCGACGACATCACCGTCAAGGGCAGCGGCTACCCGACCACCTCCCCCGGTGTCTACGTCCTCTACGGGCCGGAGCCCCAGAACACCACCGACGCCACGCCGTACCAGCGGACCGCCTTCATCCCCTCGGTGGCCATGGCCGGCGGCGCCTTCCAGACGACCCTGGAGGACGTCCAGGCCGTCTACACCGGGGCCGACGAGGTGGACCGCGACTTCCGCACCGGCGGCGGCTTCGTCTCCACCTTCCGGGCCCACGGCGTCCCCGACCCGGCGGGGGACTGGTCGGCCAACCTCCCGGTGGTCTTCGACCGCCGCAGCGCCGAGGAGTCGTTCGTGACCGCCACCCTCACCGACTTCCTGGGCGACGCGCCGACCGACGGCGAGGTGGCCGACGGGGTCGACCACCTCGAGGTCCGGGGCACGGCCGGGTACCTGCGGGACCTCTCGACCTCCGACCAGTGGCTGGAGGCCCTGGTCGACAAGCTGTACCAGGACACCCTGGGGCGGGCCGGCGACCCCGGCGGCGTCGCCTACTGGGTGGGCCAGCTCCGCAGCGGGCGCCGCACCGTGGCCCGGGTGGCAGCCGAGTTCTACGCGTCGGACGAGTACTTCGACGGGATCGGCGGCGGCACCGTGGGGACCTGGGTCGACGACCTGTACCAGAAGATCCTGCTGCGGGACTCCGACCCGTCGGGCCGGGCCTACTGGATCGGCCAGGTGGCGGCCCAGGGCCGGGGCCGCGTCGCCCTCCGCCTCTACCAATCCGACGAGTCGGCCCGCACCCGGGTCCGGGCCCTCTACCAGGCCCTGCTGGGCCGGAGCGCCGACGCCGCCGGCCTGGCCTATTGGACCCCACGGGTCATCAGCCGCGGCGACCTGGCCCTGGCCGTGTTCCTGGCCGCCAGCCCCGAGTACGCCACCCGCGCCGTCACCCGCTTCCCGTGAGGTCCGGGTGAGCGGCCGGGGGGCCACCGACATCGGTCCCGACCCGAGGGGCCCCCGGACCGGGGGCCCCTCGGCCGCGCCCGGCCCGCCCCCGGCGCCCCCCGGCGCCGGTCCCGGCGGGGAGCCGGCGGAGATCGCCGTGGCCCCCACCAGCTGGGTCCGCTCCGGCCTGCTGCTGGTGGCCCTGGCCGCCGGCCTGGTCGTGCTGACCGTGGCGGCCGGGGCCTCGGGCGCCTTCCGCATCCCCCCGTCCGAGGTCCTGGGCTCGATCCTGCACCGCATCGGCCTGGGCTGGGGGTCCACCCCCGACGCGCTGGGCGAGGACGTGCTGTGGCAGATCCGCTTCCCCCGGGTGGCCCTGACCGTGCTGGTGGGCGGCTCGCTGGGCTGCGCCGGCGCCCTGATGCAGGGCACGTTCAGCAACCCCCTGGCCGAGCCGGGCATCGTCGGCGTCTCCTCCGGGGCGGCTCTGGGCGCGGTCCTGGTCATCGTCACCGGGCTGGCCCCGTTCGGCACCTGGAGCATCACCGGCGCCGCCTTCGTGGGCGGCCTGGCCACCGTGTTCGCCGTCTACGCGGCGTCCCGGGCCGACGGGCGCACCGAGGTCATCACCATGGTGCTCACCGGCATCGCCCTCAACGCCCTCACCGGGGCCGTGCTGGGCCTGCTCACCTACTACTCCGACGACGCCCAGCTCCGCAGCATCACCTTCTGGACCCTGGGCAGCATGGCCCAGGCCACGTGGACGAAGGTGGCCGTGGTGGCCCCGCTGGCCCTGGTGGGCATCGGCGTGGCGCCCCTGTTCGCCCGCCGCCTCGACCTGCTGGCCCTGGGCGACGGGCCCGCCCGCCACCTGGGGGTCGACGTGGAGCGCACCCGCCGGGTGGTGCTCCTGCTGGTGGCCGTGCTCACCGCCTCGGCGGTGGCCATCTCCGGCCAGGTGCTGTTCGTGGGCCTGGTCATCCCGCACCTGGTCCGCATGGTGGCCGGCCCCGGCCACCGCCTGCTCATCCCCGGCTCCGCCCTGGCCGGGGCCACCATCCTGGTCGGGGCCGATCTCGCCGCCCGGACCATGGCGTCGCCGGCCGAGGTGCCCCTGGGCGTGCTCACCGCCCTGGTGGGCAGCCCCTTCTTCTTCTGGCAGCTGCGGCGCATGAGGGCCCGCCAGGGGGGCTGGGCATGAGGTCCCTGCTGGCCGCCCGCCGGGCCGTGCCCCCCGACCCGCCGGCCGCCGGCACCGTGGCCCTGGAGGCGGTCGAGGTGCTGGTGGAGATCGACGGGCACGTCATCTTGGGCGGGGTCGACCTGGCCGTGGGGGCCGGGGAGATCGTGGCCCTGGTCGGCCCCAACGGGGCGGGCAAGTCGACCCTCCTCGGGGCCCTGGCCGGCGACCTGGACCGCACCGCCGGCGAGGTGTGGCTGGCCGGGCGGCCCCTGGAGGCCTGGGCCGGGGTCGACCTGGCCCTGCGCCGGGCCGTGCTGCCCCAGCAGGTCACGGTCACCTTCCCGTTCACGGTGCGCGACGTGGTGGAGATGGGCCGGGCCCCGTGGGTGGCCGTCGACGGCGATCCCGACGGGGACGCGGTGGTCGAGGACGCCCTGCGGGCCACCGACGTGGGCCACCTGGCCACCCGCCGCTTCCCCTCCCTCTCGGGGGGCGAGCGGGCCCGGGCCGCCCTGGCCCGGGTGCTGGCCCAGCGGACCCCGGTGCTGTTGCTGGACGAGCCCACCGCCGCGCTCGACCTGCACCACCAGGAGCTGGTGCTGGGCCTGGCCCGCCAGCGGGCCGAGACCGGGGTGGCCGTGGTGGTGGTGCTCCACGACCTGGGCCTGGCCGCGGCCCACGCCGACCGCATCGTGGTCCTGCAGGCCGGGGCCGTGGTGGCCGCCGGCCCGCCGGCCGAGGTGCTCGAGGCCGAGCTCCTGAGCGCCGTCTACCAGCACCCCGTCGAGGTGGTGGCCCACCCCCGCACCGGCGTGCCCCTGGTCCTGCCCCGGCGTTGACCGTCGCCGGCCGGCGGGTTGAGGGTCGGCGGACCCGGGCGGCCCGGCGTCAGCGGCGTCGGGGGATGCGGCGGGGCGAGCCGTCGGCCATGACCCGGGCGCCCAGGGCTCGCAGCACGAAGCTCTCGGTCAGGGCGATGGTGCGCTCCAGGTCCTCGGGGTCGGGGTGCAGCGAGCTGCCCCGCCCGATGCAGGCGTTGATCATCGAGGCCGTGGCCCCCAGGTCCTCCGACAGCATGTAGCGGCCGTCGACGCCGGCCCGCAGGATCGACAGCAGGGCGTCCTCCAGGGCCTGGACGTGGTCGAGGATCTTCCCGAAGGCGTCCTGGGGGAGCAGGTGGCGCAGGGCCGGGCCCGGGGGCAGGTGGTTCTCGGAGAAGTAGGTGAGCTGGTGGCGGATGTAGGCCCGCATCTGGCCCACCGGGTCGTCGACCTCCCGGAGGGCGTCACGCAGCTGGGCCACGTAGCGGTCGGTCTCCCGGCCCACGTGCTCGACCAGCAGCGACTCCTTGTCCGGGAAGTAGTTGTACATGGCCGTGCGGGCCAGGCCGGCGGCCTCGGCCACATCCGCCAGGCTGACCGAGTCGTAGCCCCGCTCGTACATGAGCCGGGCCAGGGCCTCGAAGATGCGCTCCCGGGTCACGTCCCGGTGCGCCTCCAGCGACCCGCCGATCACCTTGGGCACGAGCGCCCCCCGTCGTCGGGCCCGGGCACGGTCAGTGCTCCCGGGCCGGCAGGCCGAGGGCGGCGGCGGCCTCGGTGTGCATGCGCACCACCTCGGTCCGGACCTGGGCCCGCTCGGTGATCGGCTCGGCCCACGGGACGACCACCGAGGTCGGCGACCCGTCGACGGTGGCCTCGAACTCGATCCCGGCCGGGGTCATGCCGGTCATGGTGGCGGCGGTGGTGGCCGGCTGGCCGCCCAGGCCGCGGCAGATGGTCACGTTGTCCTCGGCGTGGTCGTCGTTCATGTGCCGGGCGATGGCGGACACCACCTCGGGGGAGAACGGGCTGGGCGGGACGTCGCTCATGCGGTGCCTCACTGGGAGCAGGGCGGCGGGCGCCGCGGCGGGGGCCAGGATACGGCGGGCCCTCCACGGCCGGGGAGCCGAGCCCGGGACCGGGCCCCACCCTCCCGGAACCGGTGGGGTGGGGCGGGGCGGCGGGGGACGCCTGGCCGGGGCAGGATGCCGGGGATGGACGCCGCCGACCTGCCCGTGCCCCCGCTGGAGCCCCTGCCCGAGGACTGGGCCACGGCCCTGGCCGTGGTGGCCCACCCCGACGACATGGAGTACGGGGCCTCGGCCGCGGTGGCCCGCTGGACCGACCAGGGCAAGCGGGTGGCCTACCTGCTGGTCACCGCCGGGGAGGCCGGCATCGACGGGCTGGCCCCAGAGGAGGCCGGGCCCCTGCGGGCCGAGGAGCAGCGGGCCGCCTGCGCCGCGGTGGGCGTCGACGACCTGGAGATCCTGGACCATCCCGACGGCATGCTGGTCCCCGGCCTGGACCTGCGCCGGGACATCGCCGCGGCCATCCGGCGGGTGCGGCCGGAGCTGGTGGTCACCCTCAACCACCACGACACCTTCGGCCCCGGGGCCCTGAACATGGCCGACCACAAGGTGACCGGCCTGGCCGTCATCGACGCCGTGCGCGATGCCGCCAACCGCTGGGTGTTCCGGGACCTGGCCGAGCACCAGGGCCTGGAGCCGTGGGGCGGGGTGCGATGGGTGGCGGTGGCCAACTCGCCGGTGCCCACCCACGCCGTGCCGGTCGGCGAGGGCGACGTCGAGCGGGCGGTGGCCTCCCTGGAGGCTCACCGGGCCTACCTGGACGGCCTGGGAGGGGGCGCCATGGCCGACCCCGGCGCCTTCCTGCGGGGCCTCTTCGCCTCGGCCGCCCCCCGCTTCGCCGGCACCCCCGCCATGACCTTCGAGCTCCTCCCCATGTGAGGCTCGACGGTGCTGCGGCGGGCGATGCCTTTTCCCGCGTCGGACGATATCGCGCAGTTTCGGCAAGACTGGCTTGGGCATGGTGCGAAGGAGCGTACGTCCACCCCGCCGGGTGCCGGACGTGCGCATCGGAGAAGTGTTCATCTACAGGGGGATTCCTGCTCATGTTGTCCAAGAAGACCGTGGTGATGGTGGCGGTGGCTATGGCGTCGACGCTTGCCTTCGCTTTTGCCCCCCCCCCCCAGTAGGAGCAGGGCCTT
>DASQKY010000021.1 GCA_035630295.1 Acidimicrobiales bacterium
GGCCGCCGCGGCGCAGCTCGCGCATCACCGCTTCGCGGATCAGCCCCTCGGACCACGGCGCGACGAAGGTCTTGATCGCGAGCCGCTTCTGCGGCGAGGTGGCGATCACCGAGAAGTCGCGAATGCCCTCCAGCGACATCGCGAGCGTGCGCGGGATCGGCGTCGCGGTGAGCGTCAGCACGTCGACCTCGGCGCGCAGCTTCTTCAGCGCCTCCTTCTGCCGCACGCCGAAGCGGTGCTCCTCGTCGATGATCACCAGGCCCAGGCGCTTGAGCTTGACGTCTTTCGACAGCAGCTTGTGCGTGCCGATGACGATGTCGACTTCGCCGCTTTCCAGCTTGCGGATGATCTCGTTGCTCTCTTTGCCACTTCTGAACCTGGAGAGCTCGGCGATCTGCACCGGCCATTCCGCGAAACGGTCGGAGAAGGTCTGGAGGTGCTGCTCGGCGAGCAGCGTGGTCGGGCAGAGGATCACCACCTGCTTGTTGTCGGCCACCGCGGCGAATGCGGCGCGCAGCGCGACCTCGGTCTTGCCGAAGCCCACGTCGCCGCACACCAGGCGATCCATGGGGGTGTCGCTCTCCATGTCGGCCTTGACCTCGGCGATGGCGGTGAGCTGGTCGGGCGTCTCCCGGTGCGGGAAGGCGTCCTCCAGCTCCTGCTGCCACGGCGTGTCCGGCGGGTAGACGATGCCGGTGGTGTTGAGGCGCTTCTGGTACAGCACCACCAGCTCCTGGGCCACGTGCTGGACCTCGGCCTTGACCCGGGCCTTGGCCTTCTGCCAGTCGCCCCCGCCCAGGCGGCTGGGGGTCGGGTCCTCGCCCCCGGTGTAGTGGCGGACGGCGTCGATCTGGTCGGACGGGACGTAGAGCTTGTCGCCGCCCCGGTACTCGAGCAGCAGGTAGTCGCGCTCGACCCCGCCGATGGCGCGGGTGACCATGCCGCCGTAGCGGGCCACCCCGTGCTGGTGGTGGACGACGAAGGCTCCGGGCCGCAGGTCGTCGAAGAACCCGGCCGTGTCCCGC
Source organism: Acidimicrobiales bacterium (assembly GCA_035630295.1). Classification (NCBI taxonomy): domain Bacteria; kingdom Bacillati; phylum Actinomycetota; class Acidimicrobiia; order Acidimicrobiales; species Acidimicrobiales bacterium. The sequence goes on from DASQKY010000021.1 coordinate 1,026, forward strand.
TTCCGGGACCGGGGCGCCCGGTGGGCGCGACGCCGACCGGTCAGGTCGGCCTCGGCCAGCACCGCCACCTTGGCCCCGGGCAGCACGCAGCCCCGCTCCAGGGGGGCGACCCGGACCTCGACGTCGACGTCCTGGCTGCGGAGCAGGTCGGCCAGCCGGGCCGCCGAGGCCTCGGTGTCGGCCGCCACCACCAGGCGGTAGCCGTCGCGCACCACGTCGCGCACCTGGGCCATGAGGCCGGCGCCGTCGCCCACCGCCGGGTTCCAGCCCATGCTCTGCACCACCGGCGTCTCGGGCGAGTCGGCCACGTTGACCAGGGTCCAGGCCGGGGCAACAGGCGGGCCGGAGCCGGCGGAGCCGGCACCGCTAGGGCGGTGGGTGGGGTCGGCGGACGTGTGGGACAGCAGGCGGTCGAAGGGCAGGTGGAGGGCGGGGATGGCGGTGCCGTCGGGGACGTCCCAGGTGGTGCGGGCCAGGTGGCGGGCCAGGTCGGCCTCCTCGGCCAGGATGTCCTGGGCCCGGTCCCGCATGCGGCGGGGCTCGGCCAGCACCACCAGCGCCTCGTCGCCCAGCAGGTCGAACAGCACGTGCTCGCCGTCGGTCAGCCACGGCAGCCACGACTCCATGCCGTCGAAGGTGAGGCCCTCGGCCAGGCGCTCCCAGTGCTCCCGGCCCCAGGGCTGGCGGGCCACCAGCTGGGCGGCCCGGGCCCGCACGTCGTCGGTGGGCAGCAGCTCCCGGCACGGGAAGATGGCCGCCGCCGACACCGGGTCGGTGGAGCGCTGGTCGGTGACGGAGAACTCGGTGAGGCGGTCGACCTCGTCGCCCCACAGGTCGATGCGAACGGGCCGGTCCTCGGTGGAGGGGAACACGTCCACGATGGAGCCCCGCACCGCCACCTCGCCCCGGGCCTCGACCTGGGGCTCGCGGCGGTAGCCGGCGGCCACCAGCCAGCCCACCACCTCGTCGCGGTCGAGGGCCTGGCCGGGGCGGACGATGAGGGGCTCGACGTCGTCCACGTGGGGGCCGAGGCGCTGGACCAGGGCCCGGATGGGGGCCACCACCACCCGGGGGGCGTGCTGGGGGTTGCGGAGGCGCCACACCACCCGGAGGCGGTGGCCCATGGTCTCCACGTTGGGGCTGACCCGCTCGAAGGGCAGCGTCTCCCAGGCCGGGAACAGCTCCACCCGGTCGGGGCCCAGGTACGAGCCCAGGTCATGGACCAGGCGCTCGGCGTCGGCCGTGGTCGGGCAGGCCACCAGCACCGGCGTCCGGCTCCCGCCGGCCAGGTGAGCCACGGTGAGGGAGCGGGCCGCCTCGGCCACGGCCAGGATGGCGCGGGTCCGCCCCCGGACCTGGGCCAGGCCGGGCTCGTCGGCCAGCAGGGCCGGCACATCGGTGAGGGCGGTGGTGCTCACGGGGTCCAGGGGTAGACGCGACGGGGCGCCGGGATCCGACGGACCGGGCCCCGAGCGAGGATCCAACCTACCGGGCCCCGACGCGGGCGCGATCGTCGGTGGCATCCTGGGGGCATGGGCTTCGACGTGGCCACCGTGCACCTGGACGACTTCACCCAGGGCACCGGGACGGCCCGGGACGCCTTCGTGTCCACGTTGGGCCGGAGCCTGGTGGAGACCGGGTTCGTGAAGGTGGACGGGCACCGGGTCACGGCCCAGGACATCGACGCCGCCTACGCCGCGGCCCGGGACTTCTTCGCCCTGCCCACCGAGGCCAAGGAGGCCTACGTGCTGCCCAAGGGGGCCGGGGGCTACACGCCGTTCGGGCGGGAGCACGCCAAGGACAGCGAGGCCATCGACCTCAAGGAGTTCTGGCACGTCCACCAGGACGTGCCGCCCGAGCACCCGCTGTTCGCCACCTACGGGGCCAACGTGTTCCCGGCCGAGGTGCCCCACTTCCAGCCGGCCATGATGCGCCTGTACCGGGACCTGGAGGCCGCGGCCCAGACCCTGCTGGAGGCCATCGCCGTGTACCTGGACCTGCCGGCCCGCCACCTGGCCGACATGGTGGTGGACGGCCGGTCGGTGCTGCGGGTCATCCACTACCCGCCACTGCGGGAGGCCAACGTGCACGGGGCGGCAAGGGCCGCGGCGCACGAGGACATCAACCTCATCACCCTCCTCCCGGCGGCCACCGAGTCGGGCCTGGAGCTGCTGGACCGGGACGGCACCTGGCACCCGGTCGACGGCCTGGAGGGCGAGATCGTGGTCGACACGGGCGACATGCTGAGCCGCCACGTGAACCTGGCCATCCCGGCCACCACCCACCGGGTGGTCAACCCCGAGACCGACGACGTGGCCCGGTACTCGATGCCGTTCTTCTGCCACCCCCGCCCCGACGTGGTGCTCGACGCCCCGGACTCACTGGTGGGCGACGGCCCGCGCCACTTCGACCCCATCACCGCCGATGACTTCCTGGACCAGCGCCTGGCCGAGATCGGCCTGGCCTGAGGGCCGTGCACGCCCGTCCTGCGGCCACCCCCTACGAGGGCCTCGGCTTCACGCCCGTGGACGAGACCCACGGTTACCGCCTGACCTGATCGGCCACTCGGCATCCCCCAGGCGTCACGGGCCACGGGGCCGAGTCGTGTCCCCGGAGCTCTCGCTGCGTCGCCGGCCCGTGGCGTCGGGGTGGCGGTGACGAACCCGGGACCCTGGGCCGGGGGCGACGGAGCTCGGCGACGACGGTGACTCGCGGCCGTCCGGGTCCCCGGGATCGGACGAGAACCCGCCACCACGAGTGGCGCCCTCGGGGAGCCCGAGGAGGGCTCGGGTGCGGGTGGTGGTGTGGGGGCGGATGGGGTGGCGGGTGCTGGTCATGGTGCGGCCGGTGGGGCTGGTGAAGGTGACCTGGTCGTCGGGGTTGCCGGTGACGGTCCAGCCGCCGTCGTGCACGAGGTGGTGATGGGCCCAGCACAGGCCCAGCAGGTTGGGGGCGTCGGTCGGTCCCCGGTGGGCGGTCCAGTGGCGGACGTGGTGGATGTGGCGAATGGCCCGTTCGCAGCCCGGGAACCGGCAGGTGCGGTCCCGGTGGGTGATGTGGCGGCGGAGCCAGCGAGGCACGGTCCGGGACCGTCGCCCGATGCCCACCGCTCGCCCGTCCACCGTTTCGATGACGTGCTCGATGCCGGTGTCGCACAGGTAGCGCAGCACCGCGGACCGCCCGACGCTCATGTCCCCGGCCAGGCCGTTGCCCTCGGCCCCACCGGCCACGGCGTTGCCGGCCACGACCTCCGCGTCCACATGGACCACCACGGTGGTCTCGACGGTGTCGCCGTCGCAGAGGCCGTGGAGGGCATCGGCGCAACGGGCGGCGAAGGGGTCCCACAGGCCGGTCTCGGGGTTCGGGCCGGCCGCCTCGGCCAGACCGGTGAGCATCTCGTTGACCGCCACCGCCTGATCGGTCGGGAGGAACCCCCGGTAGCGGAACCCCCCGGCGTCGTGATCGGGCCGCCAGTGCAAGCACCGCCGGGCCCGGGCCTCGCAGACCTCCGCCTCCTTGACCGGCCGATGCTGACGGGCCAACACCTCCACCTGCGCCGCGGACAGCCCCGGCAGCCGGTCGGCCAGCTCTCCCTCGGTGGCCGGCGTCGCGAACCGGGTCGCCGGGCGAACCTGGTCGAACGACACCACCCCTGACGAGAACACCTCCCGTAGGGCCGGCAGCTCCTCCAGCGCGTGCGCGACGCGCACCCACTCCCGGGCATGCGCCGTGGTGATCCCACAGCGAGCCACCAGCCACGAAGCCATGTCCGTGGCCCCGTCCTCGGCCCAGTCCCGCGCCGCATCAGCCGCCACGATCACCGACCCCAACACCACCTGCGTCGCCGCCACCACCCCCGCCAACTCCATGATCACATCCCCCCGACCACCCGCCCCCACCGCCGCGAAGTCCCCCGCCGACACCCCAACCGCACCCGACTCGGAACTGCCCAGACCGGACCGATCGGCGCCACGCCCATCCACGCCAGGCCCAACCGAGCCACGCCCACCAGCAGCGGGCCCCCCGTCACCTCCCGCGCCACCCACCCCTTGCGCGTCACCGGACAGTTCCCACGGCACCTCATCGGACACGGGCTCACCTCCGGACCAGACACGCGCACCACCGGTGCGCTCCAACGACGATCACGGAGGACCGAACCAACCCCGGTCCCCGAAGGGCGACCACCACCCTACCCGAACACCAGTTCGTCCACACCTCGAGGAGGCGACATCGCGACCGCCCGTCGGCCCGGGATCTCACTGTCACACCCCCTCCTCATACTGATCTCCATGGCACGACAGCTCGATCTCCTCCCCCCCACCCCGGGCGACGACGACTGGCGCCTGGACCACGAGACCATCGAGGTCGGACGCCGGGGCCTCGCCCAGGCCCGGGCCGCCCTAGCCGCCGCCCAGGCCCGCTCGGCCGAGGCCGACCCCCACCGGCAGGCGGCCTGAGGCTGTGCAGGGTTGGGCCCCGGGCACCGATCTGGTAGGTAGACCTCACCCCGTCCCCGAGGTCACCCGATGCCTGCCTCCCCGTCCGCCCCACCTCCCGGCATCGAGGTCCTGGCCGCCGTGCTGGATCGGCGCAGCACCGCCGCCCTGGTCGAGCCCGGCCCTGACGCCGACGAGGTCGAGCTGCTCCTCCAGGCCGCGGCCACTGTGCCCGACCACGGCCGCCTCCGGCCCTGGCGCTTCGTGGTCATCGACGGCGACGCCCGGGAGCGATTCGCCGACGCCCTGGAGGACGGCGGCCGGGCCCGCGATCCGGACCTCTCCGACGGGGTACGGGCCAAGCTCCGGTCCAAGGCGTTCGTCGCCCCCACGCTCGTGGCCGTGATCGCCTGCCCCCGACCGGCCAAGGTCGAGCGCTGGGAGCAGGTGGCCTCGGCCGCCTGCTGCGGCTACGCCATCGTGCTGGCCGCCCACGCCATGGGCCTGGGCGCCATGTGGAAGAGCGTGCCCTTCCGCACCGGACCCCTCCTGGCCGAGATGTTCGACATGGAGGCCGACGACGAGCTCCTGGGCTGGGTGCTGGTGGGCACGCCGGCCGATCCCTCCGCCACCGTGGGACGGGGCCCGGCCGACCTCGGGGACCGGGCTCACCACCTCGATCCCGGGGGCCGCCTCCTCCCCCACCGGCCCGTAGGCTCCCCCCCATGACCCAGGTCGTGATCGCCGAGGCCGTGCGCACCCCCGTGGGGCGGCGCAACGGTGCCCTGTCCACGGTCCACCCCGCCGACCTGCTGGGCACCGCCCTCACCGAGCTGGTCGAGCGCTCCGGGGTGGACCCCAGCGCCGTCGAGCAGGTGGTGGGCGGCTGCGTCAGCCAGGTGGGCGAGCAGTCCTTCAACGTCACCCGCACGGCGTGGCTGTCCGCCGGCCTTCCCATGGAGGCCGCCGCCACCACCGTCGACACCCAGTGCGGCTCCTCCCAGCAGGCCACCAACGTGGCCACCGGGCTGGTGGGCGCCGGCGTCACCGACGTGGCCGTGGCCTGCGGGGTCGAGCTCATGAGCCGCATCCCCATCGGGGTCAACTCGTCCAAGAAGCTGGGCCTGGGCGTGCCCATCCCCAAGACCTACTTCGGCCGCTACGAGTTCACCTCCCAGTTCGAGGGGGCCGAGCGCATCGCCGAGAAGTGGGGCATCAGCCGCGACGATGCCGACGCCTTCGGCTTCCGTTCCCAGGAGCGGGCCGCCCAGGCCTGGGCCGAGGGCCGCTTCGACGGCCAGGTGGTCCCCGTCGACGCCCCCGACGTGGACGAGGACGGCAAGCCGACCGGCACCACCCACCACGTGGCCCGTGACGAGGGCCTGCGGGAGACCACCCGGGAGAAGCTGGCCACCCTCAAGCCGGTGGCCCGGGAGGACGGGGTCCACACCGCGGGCTCGTCCTCGCAGATCTCCGACGGGGCCGCCGCCCTCCTCCTGGCCACCGCCGAGCGGGCCGACACGCTGGGCTTGCGCCCCCGGGCCCGCATCGTCGACACGTGCCTGGTGGGGGTCGACCCGGTCCTGATGCTCACCGGCCCCATCGACGCCACCCAACGCCTGCTCGACCGCACCGGCCTGGCCATCGACGACATCGACGTCTTCGAGATCAACGAGGCCTTCGCCTCCGTGGTCCTGGCCTGGCAGAAGGAGCTGTCGGTCGACCCCGAGAAGGTCAACGTCAACGGGGGCGCCATCGCCCTGGGCCACCCCCTGGGAGCCACCGGCGCCGTGCTCCTCACCAAGGCCCTCCACGAGCTGGAGCGCACCGGGGGCCGCTACGGCCTGGTCAGCATGTGCTGCGGCGGCGGCCTGGGCACCGGCACCCTCATCGAGCGCCTGGGCTGACCCGCCCCCGCCGGGGTCGCCCCTCGGCCGACGGGCCCCGGGCCCGGCACGCGGCTCCGGCCGCCGATCCCACCCGCATCCCGCGAGGTCCGCCGTGCCGCTCCCGCCCGACCCACCGCCCTCAGCGCCGACCGCCCGACCGGCGGGCGACGCCAGCCTGCGTCCCGCACCAGCCCGACCCGAGGCCACCAGCCACCCCCGACGTCCCACCCGAGCGCGCCTCCGGGGCGGGCCAGCGGCCCGGGGGGCCCTCGTCGTCCTGGCCATCGCCGTCGGCGCCGCCTGCAGCTCCGGGCCGAGCGACGGCCCGGGCGCGGCCACGATCACCCACGTGGTCGACGGCGACACCGTCGAGCTCCGCATCGGGGGCCAGGAGGAGACGGCCCGGCTGCTCGGCGTGGACACGCCCGAGACCGTCGACCCCGACGAGCCGGTGGGGTGCTTCGGGCCCGAGGCCTCGGCCCGCACCAAGGCGCTCCTCCCGCCCGGCACCCGGGTGCGGATCACCCGCGACGTCGAGGCCCGCGACCGCTACGGCCGGCTCCTCGTCTACCTGGTGCGGGCCGAGGACGACCTGTTCGTCAACGAGGCACTGCTGTCCGGCGGCTACGCCCGGGTCCTGGCCATCGCCCCCAACGACGCCCACCGGGCCGAGCTGTCCCGGGCCGCCGGGCAGGCCCGGGCCGCGGGCCGGGGCCTGTGGTCGGCCTGCCCGCCGGAGGGGGGCGCCTGACCACGTCACCGCCTCGATATCGTCTGAGCCGTGCCCAACCTCGCCGAACGCCTGGGGTACCGGGCCGACGACCGCGTCGTCATCATCAACTGCGACGACCTGGGCTCCAGCCAGGCCGCCAACGAGGGCGTGTACCGGGCCCTGCGCGACGGGCTGGCCACCAGCGCCACCCTGATGGTGCCGTGCCCCTGGTCGCGGGCCGCGGCCGCCGGTTACCGAGGCGAGGATGTCGGCGTCCACCTCACCCTGAACGCCGAGTACGACCTCTACCGCTGGGGACCCATCACCCAGGCCCCGTCGCTCCTCGACGGTGACGGCGGCTTCCCCCGGACCGTGACCGACGCCTGGGACCACGCCGACCTGGACGAGGTCCGGCGCGAGCTCCGGGCCCAGGTGGAGCGGGCCATCCTGTGGGGCTTCGACGTCACCCACCTGGACAGCCACATGGGCACCCTCCAGCTCCGGGCCGAGTTCTTCGACATCTACCTCGACCTGGCCGTGGAGTTCGGCCTGCCCCTACGCCTGTCGGGGGCGTCGACCGAGAGCCTGATCGGCTTCCCGTTCCGGGACCTGGCCGCCCGGGAGGGCGTGGTGTTCACCGACCACTTCGTCTACGTCAACGGGGTCGGCAGCCGGGCGTCGCTGGAGGCAGCCGTGGCCTCCCTGCCACCGGGGGTCACCGAGATGTACGTCCACCCGGCCGTCGACACCCCGGAGCTGCGGGCCTTCTGCCCCGACTGGGAGTCCCGGGTCGACGACCTGGCCCTGGTGTGCGACGACGGCCCCCTGCGGGACGCGCTGGCCGCCGAGGGCGTGCACCTGGTCGGCTTCCGCCCCCTGCGGGAGCTGCAGCGGGCGGGCCGCTAGAGCTCGGTCTGCTCGGCCACCTTGGCCTGGATGGCCTTGTACTCGGGGCTCTGGGTCAGGGGCATGAGGCTCATGAGCTTGCCCATGTTGCCCGTGACCTTGACCCGGCCCTGCATGAAGGCGGCGTTGGCGTCCAGCTCGCCCTTCAGGATCTTGACCGAGTCGTCGTAGGTGGTGCTGAGGGTGAACTCGGCGTCGGCGCCGGTGCCCAGGGTGTTCTCGGTGATCTTCCCGTCCTCGATGACGGTGAGGTAGGACACGTCGCCCTCGGGGGCGCTGGTGACCACGTACTGCATGCGGGCCGAGGCCCCCGGTCGCTCCGGGAACGCCTGGGCCAGGTCCCTTTGGAGGTCGAGCCACTCCTGGGTCAGGTACTTCGCCATGACGGTCCTCCGGGTCGCTGGAGCCCCCGACCCTACAAGCCGGCGAAGAGGTCGTCCTCGGGGGTCGGGGCATCGACGGTGGAGAGGGCCCGCTCGTAGTCGTCGTACGGGTGGATGCCGGCCATGACCTCGTCGGGCAGGCCGAACCAGAACGGCGAGGCGGGGTCGATCTGGGTGGCGTGGGCCCGGAGCGCCCCGGCCCGGATGGGGTAGAGGCCGGCCACGTCGATGCTGGTGGTGATGCGGTGGTCCTGGGAGGGGCGGGCGAACCACTCCTCGCTGAACGGCGACTCCAGGCCGGCGGCCATGAACGCCTCGTGCTGGGCCACGATCCGCTGCCGGGCCCACACCGACCAGTAGACCTTGGCCACCTGCCACGGCGGGCCGGCCTCCGGGAGGAAGGCGGGATCGGCGGCGGCGGGGATGGCGGCCATGGTCACGTCGTGGACCCGGAGGTGGTCCGGGTGCGGGTAGCCGGACTGGTCCTCGCCGTAGGTGATGACCACCTGGGGCCGCTCCCGGCGGAGGATCTCGACCAGGCGGCCGACCGCCTCCTGGTGGGGGGCGCGGGCGAAGCAGGCCGGGTCCTCGTTCTCGGGGGTGCCGGGCATGCCGGAGTCGCGGTAGCCCAGCATGACCACCTCGTCGAAGCCGATGACGGCGGCCGAGGCGGCCAGCTCCTCCCGCCGCACCTCGGGCAGCCGGGCCCGTACCTCCTCGGTGTCGAGGGCGGGGTTGAGGATCTCGCCGGCCTCGCCCCCGGTGCAGCAGACCAGCACGGTGCGCACCCCGGCCCGGTGGTACCTGTGCACGGTGGCCGCGCCCTTGGACGCCTCGTCGTCGGGGTGGGCGTGGACGGTGAGCAGGCAGCGGGGGGCGTCGTCGGAGGCCATGGTCCGCCCAAGCTAGAGGCCGCGCCGGTCGACGCCGACCGGGAACGCGGCGGATGGCGCCGGGCAACGGGGAGTAGGTTCGCAGCGAGGAGGTGGGCATGGACGACCCGAGCACGTGGCGGTGGATCTGGCTGATCGCCACCGGCCTCTTCGCCGGCGGCGAGATGGCGGTGGCCGGCTCGTTCTTCCTGGCGCCGTTCGCGGTGGGCGCCGCGGTGGCAACCGTGCTGGCCTTCGTGGACGCCCCCGTGGTGGCCCAGTGGGCCGCCTTCGTCCTGGTCTCCGGGGGCAGCTTCGCCGCCTTCCGGCCCCTGGCCCGGCGACTGGACGCCTCCACCCCCAACCAGACCGTGGGGTCGACCCGCATGACCGGCCGCACCGCGGTGGTGCTGGAGGAGATCCCGACCCACGGTGTGGGCCTGGTCCGCGTCGACCGGGAGGAGTGGCGGGCCGAGAGCGACGACGGCCACGCCATCGCCGCCGGGGGCCGCGTCACCGTGGTCGAGGTGCGGGGCACCCGCCTGATCGTGGAGCCCACCGGCTCGCTGCGGCCCCGTTACACCCCGCCGGGCCTGCCCCTCGACCCCCCACCCGCCCCGCCGCCCGCTGACCCGTCACCCTGAGGAGACCCCGTGGGAACCGCCCTGCTCGCCGTGCTCGTCGTCGTCGCCGTGCTCCTGTTCATCTACGTGGTGTCGGGGGTCCGCATCGTGCGGCCCTTCCAGCGGGGCGTGAAGGAGATGCTGGGCAAGTACCAGGAGACCGTCGACCCCGGCCTCCGGCTCATCATCCCGTTCGTCCAGTCGATCCGGCTGGTCGACATGCGGGAGCAGGTGGTGGACGTGCCGCCCCAGGAGGTCATCACCTCCGACAACGTGGTGGTCTCGGTCGACGCCGTCGTCTACTACGAGCCCACCGACCCGCAGCGCCTGATCTACAACGTGGCCAACTTCCTGCTGGCCGTGACCAAGCTGGCCCAGACCAACCTGCGCAACGTCATCGGCGAGATGCCCCTGGACGACGCCCTGACCAGCCGGGAGAAGATCAACGTCGACCTGCGGCTGATCCTCGACGACGCCACCGACAAGTGGGGCGTGCGGGTGGTCCGGGTGGAGATCCAGCGCATCGACCCGCCGCCGGACGTCATGCACTCCATGCACGAGCAGATGAAGGCCGAGCGGACCCGGCGGGCCGTGGTCACCGAGGCCGAGGGTCGACGCTCGGCCGCCGTCACCACCGCCGAGGGCGAGAAGGCCTCGGCCATCCTGCGGGCCGAGGCGGTCAGGCAGCAGCAGATCCTCCAGGCCCAGGGCCAGGCCGAGGCGGCCCGGGCCCTGGCCGACGCCGAGCGCTACCGGCAGCTCACCGTGGCCGACGGCGAGGCCGAGGCCATCCGCGAGGTGTACGGCGCCATCCACGAGGGCGATCCCTCGGCCGACCTCATCGCCATCAAGTACCTGGAGGCCCTGGCCCGCATCGCCGACGGGCAGGCCACCAAGATCTTCATGCCGGCCGAGCTGACCGGCCTGGCCGGCTCGGTCAGCGCGGTGACCGAGCTGCTCAAGGGAGCCGGCGACATCGAGGCCGACGGCGGGCCCGACGCCCGGCGGGCCCGAGCCGACCGGGCCGCGGCCAACCGGGACGAGCGGGCCGCCCGCCGGGAGGCCGACCGGGCCGAGATCGCGGCCCAGTCGGCGCGACGGGCCGAGGCCCAGGCCCGAGTGGTGGCCGAGGCCGAAGCCCTGGCGCCACCGGTGGTGCAGTCGGCGCCCCCGGGCATGCCGCCCATGGACCTGGAGCCGTCGCTGCCGCCCGTGCCACCTCCCGGGCCGGTGTGAGCGAAGCCTGACGCGCATCACCCCCGGGGCGGACCCCAGGGGTGATGCGTCGATGGGCTCGACCCTCGCGCCGCCGTCGGGTTGAAAGGGCCCGGTGGTCTCCGGGGCGACGTCACCGTCGAGGGGCCGGCGATCCCGGCAGGTCATCTCCTCGGCGGTGGGCCGTCCACGGAACGCATCCGTGGGTCCCTCGAAACGGAACGGGCGGTGATCTCGCCCACCTGGTTGTCAAGGTCCGATCCGGGACTGCACCTTCCCTGATCGGTGACTGCCGTCACCATCCTCCTCCGGCGCCGGGTCGTCAACCCCCGAACGGCCGCGCGAGGAGGGGACGCCTCAGTCGGTCTCGCCCACCACCGCGGCCAGGCGGTCGGCCTTGCGGGACTGGTACGACGCGAAGGCCAGGGCGCCGACCAGCGGCAGCAGGATCTGGCCCAGCACGAACATCACCGCGATGACCCCGAAGGACGAGATCAGCAGCGTCCGGCTGCGGCTGGGCCGGGTCAGGGACCGGGCCGCGGTCCCGACGACCAGGAGCAGCACCAGCGAGAAGCCGATGATGACCGGCGGGCTCAGCACCTCGGTCAGCCGCTGGGAGCCGAACTCGACCGGGTCGCGGTCGAGGAACTCCTCCAGCCGGGCGTCGCCCTGGGCCTCGGTGCCGGGCTGGGCCCGGACGACCATCTCGCCGTAGCCGTCGAAGGCGAAGCGGGGGGCGAGGGGCACGACCAGCAGCATCACCGAGGCGATCACGGCCAGGGCCACGGCCACGAACGTGGCCCGCCCTCCGGGCTGGGCCATGCGGCGGACGATCTCACCCCGCAGGCCGGCGGGCACGTCGTCCTCGTCGAGCTCGAACACCACCGACTCACGGGGCTGGGGGACCCGGGCGGGGCGCGCCGGGGCGTCGTCGCCGCCGGTGGGCCGGGCCCGGGGCGGGAACAGCTTGCCCAGCAGCCCCCCGGGGGCCGGGGCCGGGTTGGCGCTCCGGCTGGGCCGGCCGTCGCGCCCGGCGCTGGCGGCCCGTCCCGAGCTGGCAGCCCGGCCGGAGCTGGCGGCGCGGCGCGTGGGCCGGCCGGTGGGCTCGGCCCGTCGGGCCCCCTGGGTGCGCTTCTGCCGGTTGACCCGTTCCTGGCGGTTGCGGGCCTGACGGCGCCGCTTGGCCGCGTCCTTGTCGCTCACCTGGTGCGGGCTCCGGGCTCGTGAGGACGGTCGGTCACGGCCACGAACCTACCGAACGCCTCCGCCCCGGGCCGCATGGACGACCCCGGCGCCGTCAGCCGGCCAGGGCCTCGCCCGCCGCCACCAGCAGCTCGGGGGTGAGCGGGTTGTCCTTCGCCGTGGGGTAGAGCGCGGTCAGGGCGGTGACGGTGGAGCCGACGCGGACCACGGCGGCACTGCTGGTGGCCTCGCCGGACTCGATGACGATGAGGAGGCCGTCGTCGCCGGCCTCCACCTCCTGGATCTCGCCGTCGGGGAGGCAGGTGTCGTTGCTGTCGATGAGCGCCTCCACGAAGGCCTCGGCCTCGGCCTCCTGGGCGAAGGCGAGGACGGCCTGGGTGACCAGCTCGCCTTCGTCGCCCTGGCCCCGGGTGAGGGCCTGCGAGGCCTGGTCGGCCCAGGTCTCCTCCAGGGTCACGTCCTCGCACAGCTCACCGCTGAAGGCCCCGTTGCCGAGGGCGGAGTCGAGGGCGAAGCCCTCCCCGACCTGCGCGGGCTCGATCAGGAGGGCCTGGAGGTCGGCCGGTCCGGTGACGGGCGGGGCCGCGGTGGTGGTCGTCTCGTCGGGCAGGGTGGTGGTCGCCTCGCCGGTGGTGGTCGTCTCGCTGTCGGCCTCGGTGGTCGTCTCCCGATCGGCCTCGGTGGTGGTGGTCGTGGTGCCGGCATCCCCCTCGCGGTCGTCGCCGCACCCCGTGATCCCCAGGAGGAGGGCGAGGGGGAGGACCAGGGCCAGGCCGGCACGGGTGGCACGGGGAGGGATCACGGGGACTCCTGGAAGGGGCAGGGGATGAAGGATCGGCACCACTCTGGCCCATCGGGACGAACCGGAGGCACCACTGGGCGGGGTCAGTAGCCCGAGCCGCCGTTCTGGCCCAGGGCCCACAGGGCGGCCGCCGCCACCAGCACCACCAGCACCAGGCCGATCAGGCCTCCGACCAGGAGGCCGGTGCGCGAGCGCTCGGCCGGCTCCCGCGGGCGCCGGCGCGCCGGCTCGCGGAACGGGTCGCCCAGCTCGAAGGCTGCGGCTTCGGCCTCCGGGTCGGGGTCGGGGTCGGGGTCGGGGTCGGGTTCCGGGGCGGGTGCCGCGGGCGCTGGCACCGCAGGGGGAGCGGAGGCCGGGGGGCCGTCGGCCAGTCCCAGGGAGCGGGCCTCCCCGCAGGCCGGGCAGGTGATGCGGCCCGGTTCGAGGGCGGCGCCGCAGTGGGCGCAGGGCGGGGGGGCGGGCGCGCCGTCGTCGTCGGTGCTCACCATCCCCCCCATGATCGGCGGCCCGGCCCCGATCGTGAGCCCGGGCCCCGCTCAGCGGAAGTCCCGGCTGCGGGCCGGGACGTCCATGTCGAGGGCCACGATGTGCTCGGCCAGGACGTTCACCACCCCCTCGGCCCGCTCCAGGCGCCCGGTGACCAGCAGGGCCGGGGCGGCCGTGGCCACCCGGCGGAAGCGGATCCAGCACCCCCGGGAGACGACCACGTTGACCAGGCCGGTCTCGTCCTCCAGGTTCACGAAGATGGTCCCCCCGGCGGTGGCCGGACGCTGCCGGTGGGTGACCACGCCGGCCACCCGGACCCGGGGCGGGTGCTCGGGGTCGGGGACGGGGTGGGTCAGGAGGTCGGTGGCCACCACCACCCCCCGCCGGGCCAGCGCGTCCCGCCGGAAGGTGGTGGGGTGGCCATCGGCGCTGATGCCGGTGGCCCACAGGTCGGCGGCGGCCTGGGCCGCGGGGGCCATGGGTGGCAGGGGCGGGGGGGGCGGCGCCGGTGACGATGCCGGGCAGGCGGTCGGGGCCGGACTGGGCCACGGCCCCGACGGTCCACAGGGCGCCCCGCCGGCTGGAGCCGAAGCAGTCGAGGGCCCCGGCGGTGGCCAGGGCCTCCAGCACGGCCAGGGACACGCCGGTGCGGCGGGCCAGGTCCTCGGCACCGGCGTAGGGGCGGCCGGCGGCGATGGTGTCGGCCAGCTCCGTGCTCACCCCCCGCACCTCGCGCAGCCCGAGGCGCACGGCCGGGCCGCCCACGCCCCAGGTCTCGGGCCGGACGCCGGGGCCCCCACCGGGGACGTGACCCGGAGCCACGCCGTCGACCTCCAGGGTGGCGCCGCCGGCCGAGGCGTTGACGTCGGGGCCCCGCACCGGGACCCCGTGGCGGCGGGCGTCGCGCACCAGGGAGTGGCGGGAGTAGAAGCCCATGGGCTGGGCGTTGAGCAGCCCGGCGCAGAAGGCCGCGGGCTGGAAGCGCTTGAGCCACGACGAGGCGTAGACCAGGTAGGCGAAGCTCACCGAGTGGCTCTCGGGGAAGCCGTAGTCGGCGAAGGCGGCCAGCTTCTCCCACAGCTCCTCGGCCACGTCGGCGGGGACGCCCCGGGCCACGGCCCCGTCGCAGAACCGGCGGCGCAGCACCTCCATGCGGCGCTGGCTGCGCTTGGACCCCATGGCCTGGCGGAGCTGGTCGGACTCGGTGGGGGTGAAGCCGGCCACGTCGATGGCCAGCTGCATGAGCTGCTCCTGGAACAGGGGGATGCCCTTGGTCTTGGCCAGGGCCCGCTCGCACAGGGGGTGGGGGTAGGTCGCCTCCTCCTCCCCGTTGCGGCGCCGGATGTAGGGGTGGACCGAGCCGCCCTGGATGGGCCCGGGGCGGATGAGGGCCACCTCGACCACCAGGTCGTAGAACTCCCGGGGCTTCAGGCGGGGCAGGGTGGCCATCTGGGCCCGGGACTCGACCTGGAACACGCCGATGGAGTCGGCCCGGCACAACATGGCGTAGACCTCGGGGTCCTGGGGCAGCTCGGCCATGGTCAGGTGCTCGCCCGACCAGGCCCGCACCGCGTCGAAGGCGTGGTGCAGGGCCGAGAGCATCCCCAGGCCCAGCAGGTCGAACTTGACCAGGCCGATGGCCGCGCAGTCGTCCTTGTCCCACTGGAGGACGCTGCGGTCGGCCATGCGAGCCCACTCGACGGGGCACACCTCGACCACCGGGCGGTCGCACATGACCATGCCCCCGGAGTGGATGCCCAGGTGGCGGGGGGCGCCCACCACCTCGGCGGCCAGCTCGACCACCGCCGGGGGCATGTCGGCCTCGATGGCCACCCCGCCCGGACCCTGCACCGTGCCCTCGGGCCCGGGCCGCAGGCCCCCCCAGTGGTCGAGCTGCTTGGCCCAGGCGTCCTGCTGGCCGGGGGCGTAGCCCAGGGCCCGGGCCATGTCCCGCACCGCCGAGCGGCCCCGGTAGCTGATGACGTTGGCCACCTGGGCCGCGTGCTGGCGGCCGTGCATGTCGTAGACGTGCTGGATGACCTCCTCCCGCCGGCCCGACTCGATGTCCAGGTCGATGTCGGGGGGGCCGTCGCGCTCGGGGGAGAGGAAGCGCTCGAACAGCAGGCCCAGGTCCACGGCGTCGGCCGCGGTGACGCGCAGGGCGTAGCAGACGGCCGAGTTGGCCGCCGAGCCCCGGCCCTGGCAGTAGATCCCCTGTCGCCGGCAGAAGTCGACGATCTCCCACACCACCAGGAAGTAGCCCGGGAAGCCGAGCGTGCCGATGAGGGCCATCTCGTGGTCGATCTGGGCCCAGGCCCTGGCGGCCGGGCCGATCGGCGGGCGGGGCCCGTAGCGCTCCAGGCCCCCCCGCTCGACCAGGTGGCGCAGGTAGGTCATCTCGTCCAGGGGTCGCCCGTCGGGGCCGTCGGGGCACGGGAAGGGCGGCAGCTGCGGGGCCACCAGGTGCAGGTCGAAGGCCAGGTCCCGGCCCAGCTCGCCGGCCCGGGCCACCACCCCGGGGAAGCGGGCGAAGCGGCGGGCCTGCTCGGCCCCGGAGCGCAGGTGGGCGGTGCCCCCGGCCGGCAGCCAGGGCTCGTGGTCGTCCAGGCTGCGGCGCTCGCGCACCGCGGCCAGGGCGGAAGCCAAGCGGCGCCGGCCCGGGGTGGCGTAGCGCACGTCGTTGGTGGCCACCACCTCGACCCCGGCCCCCCGGGCCAGGGCGGCCAGCGCATCGTTGCGGTGGGCGTCGAGGGGGTGGCCGTGGTCCCACACCTCGACCCGCACGTGGTCGGCCCCGAAGGCGTCGACCATCTGGGCCAAGCGGCGGCGGGCGGCGGCCGGGCCCCCAGCCTCCAGGGTGGCGGGCACCACGCCGTCGGCGCCGCCGGTGAGCACCACCCACCGGCCCTCGCCGGCCGGGCCCGCCCCCCGACGGCCGCCAGGTCGGCCAGGGTGAGCCGGGGGGCGCCCTTGCTGCCGGCCATCTGGCCGTGGCTCACGGCCCGGGCCAGGCCGGCGTAGCCCCGGGGGCCGCGGGCCAGCACCACCACCCGTCCCTCGGCGGGGCCGTCGCCGGGCTGGTCGACCAGGCCCAGGTCGGCCCCGAACACGGTGGGCACGCCCACCGCGGCGGCGGCCTCGCACTGGCGGACCACCCCGTAGAGGCCGTCGCGGTCGGTGAGGGCCAGGGCCTCGAGCTCCAGGCGGGCCGCCTCCTCGACCAGCTCCTCGGGGTGCGAGGCCCCCGCCAGGAAGCTGAAGTTGGACCGGCAGTGGAGCTCGGCGTAGGCCGGGCCGGGGGGCGGGGGACGGCGGCGGGCCAGCCGGTCGGCCAGGTCGGGCGGGGGCTCGTAGACGCCCCGGTGGCTGGACCAGGCCGGGCCGTCGCCCCCGTCGGTGGGCACGCCCAGGTGCTCCCGCGGGCCAGTGCGGCCCGAGAGGGTCCGCTCGATCTCCGACCACGGGCGCACGGGGTTGTGGAAGCCCATGGCCCGATGGTAGCGAACGTCTGTTCCCTGGTGTTGGGCGGCGGCGGGGCCGGGGACGGCTCGCTACCCTGGCGGGGTGGCACTCGTGCTCCTCGCCCTCCTCGTGGCCGGGGCCGCCGCCGTGCGGTCCACCTGGTCACCCTGCGGCCTCTCCATGCTCTCGACCATCACCCCCATGGCCGAGCGGGCCCGGGGGCACCGCTACGGCGTGACCGCGGCGTGGTTCGTGGTCGGCGCCGTCCTGGGCGGGGCCACCCTGGGCCTGGCCGCCGCCGCCCTGGCCGCTGGCGTCGCCGCCCTCGACCTCTCGACCACCACCGTCCTGGGCGCCGCCGCGGTGGCCGCCACCGGGGCGGCCCTGGTCGACGCCGGGGCCTTCGGGCGCCGCCCGCCGTTCTTCCGCCGCCAGGTGGACGACGCCTGGCTGTCCACCTACCGGGCCTGGGTCTACGGCGCCGGCTTCGGCTGGCAGATCGGGGTGGGCCTGGCCACCTACATCATGACCGCCGGGGTGGTCCTCACCGTGGTGCTGGCCGTCCTCACCGCCTCGCCGGCCACGGCCTTCGCCGTCTCGGTGGCCTTCGGCCTGAGCCGGGGGCTCGTCGTCCTGCTGGGGGCCCGCCTCCGCTCCCCCGCCGCCCTGGGCGCCCTGCACGCCCGCCTCGACGCGCTGGAGGCGCCGGTGCGCTGGGCCGTGGTGGCCGTCCAGGCCGCGGTGGCGGTGCTGGCTGCCGTCCTGGCCTGGGGCCCGTTGGCCGCGGTGGTCGTGGTGGCGGCCTGCGCCGTGGGCCTGGCCGTCCGCCTCCCCCTGGGCCTGCGGCCCGAGCCGGCCGAGGCCCCCGCCTCGTCCTGAACGGCCCGTCGGCGGCGGCCCGCCCCCGGAACGAGAACGCGTTCTAGTCTGGAGGGGCCCGCCGCCGAAGGAGAGCCCCGTGGCCGACATCCTCGAAGGCCTGGACCTGACCAGCCCGGACCTGTACGCCCAGCGGGTGCCCCTGGAGGAGTTCGCCCTCCTGCGCCGCACCGCCCCGGTGTGGTGGAACGCCCAGACCCCCCAGCAGCACAGCTTCGACGACGGGGGCTTCTGGGTGCTGTCCCGCCACGAGGACGTGAAGGCCGTGTCGTGCGCCCGCGATGGGTGGTCGACGGCCGAGAACGGCTCCATCGTCGCCTTCGAGGGCGACATCGGCCGGGACGCCCTCGACCTCCAGCGCCTCCTGCTGCTCAACATGGACCCGCCGCACCACACCGAGGTGCGGGGCATCGTCTCCAAGGGCTGCTTCACCCCCCGGGCCATCGGCAAGCTGGAGGACGGGCTGCGGGAGCGGGCCCATCGCATCGTGGCCGAGGCGGCGGCCCGGGACGACGGCAACTTCGTGACCGACATGGCCGCCGAGCTGCCCCTCCAGGCCCTGGCCGACGTGGTGGGCTTCCCCCAGGAGGACCGGGCCCGCATCTTCGAGTGGTCGAACACCATGATCGGCTCGGCCGACCCCGACTTCGAGGGCGACCCCGAGGCGTCGGCGGCCGAGCTGCTGGCCTACGCCTACGCCATGGGCGAGGAGCGCCGGGCCTGCCCCATGGGCGACGTGGTGACCCGCCTGGTGGAGGCCGACTCCCCGGACGGGGCGCTGTCGCCCGAGGAGTTCGGCTACTTCATCCTCATCCTGGCCGTGGCCGGCAACGAGACCACCCGCAACGCCATCACCCACGGCATGCAGGCCTTCTTCGACCACCCCGAGGAGTGGGCGCGGTTCAAGGAGGAGCGCCCGGCCACCGCGGCCGACGAGATCGTGCGGTGGGCCACCCCGGTGGTGGCCTTCCAGCGCACGGCGACGGTCGACCACGTGATCGGCGGCCAGGAGATCGCCGCCGGCCAGCGGGTGGGGCTGTTCTACGCCTCGGCCAACCGGGACGAGGAGGTCTTCGCCGAGCCCGACCGGTTCGACATCGACCGCGACCCGAACCCCCACGTGGGCTTCGGCGGCGGCGGCGCCCACTTCTGCATCGGGGCCAACCTGGCCCGCATGGAGATCGGCCTGATCTTCGAAGCCATCGCCGACCTGGCCCCTGACATCGCCCCCCTGGGCCCACCCCGCCGCCTGCGCATGGGGTGGCTGAACGGGGTCAAGGAGCTGCCGGTCCGCTACCGCTGACCGTCCCGCCCGCCCAGATCGACCTGGGCGCCGCTCAGCGGGCCCCGCCCACCGTGTCGGCGGCCACGGCCTGGCGACGGCCGAGGGGCTTGGGCCGGCCGGCGGTGGTGTCGCGCCGGGTCTGGCGCTCGGCCTCGGCGTTCACCTCGGCCCCCACGACCACCACGAGGGCCGAGATGAGCAGCCACAGCATGACCACCACCACCGCGCCCAGGGACCCGTAGGTCTCGCCGTAGGACCCGAAGTTGGCGGTGTAGATCGAGAAGGCGATGGAGGCCACCACCCAGGCCACGGTGGCGAAGATCGTCCCGGGCGCCGTCCAGGCCCAGCGGGCGTTGTCCCGGTCCGGGGCCCAGCGGTAGAGGATGGCCAGGCCGGCCAGCAGGCCGAGGCCCAGGAGGGGCCAGCGCAGGACGGACACCGCCACCCGGGCTGCGCCCCCGAGCGAGGTCTCGGCCAGCGCCGCCGGCAGCACGGCGATCAGCCCCAGGGCGACCACCAGGAAGGCCATGGCCCCGACGGTGAGGGCCAGGGCCAGGCCCCGAACCTTCAGGAAGCCCCGGCTCTCCTCCTCGTCGTAGGCGGTGTTGATGGCGGTGATGAGGTGCTTCATCCCGCTCGACGCCGACCACAGGGCGACGAGGACGCCGACCACGGCGGCCACGCCCAGGCCGCCCCGGGAGCCGTCGGTGATGGAGCCGAGCTGCTCGGAGACGAGGTCGCGGACCTCGGCCGGCGCGGCCGAGAGCAGGTCGCCGACCTGGCGATCGATGTCGGCCGGGTCGGCCACCAGGCCGTAGATCGAGACCAGGGCCACCAGGCCGGGGACCAGGGAGAGCAGGGCGTAGAAGGCGACCCCGGCGGCCAGCAGGACCACGCTGTCGCCCTTCACCTCCTCCTTGGTGCGCAGGAGGATGTCCCTCCACCCCCGGGCCGGCACGTCCTGGGGCCGGTCCGCCTCCCGCCCCCGAGCGGGGCCGGAGGCGGCACCGTCCTGGTCGGTGGTCGGACCGGACGTCCGGCGGTTGGTGGTGGCGGGCATGGGTCCTCCAGCGGCTCGGCGGCGCGCTGCCCGGCCCACCCGGGCCCGAAACCGCCCGGCCGGGTGAACCAGCGGGGGCCGCGCTCAGGCCCCGGCCACCCGGTCCCGCAGGGTGCGCTTGAGGATCTTCCCCGCCGCGTTGCGGGGCAGCTGCTCGTCCACCACCAGCACCCGGGACGGGACCTTGAAGGCGGCCAGCCGGCCGGCCAGGTGGCGGCGCAGGTCGTCGGGGTCCAGGTGCTGGCCGGCCTTGGCCAGCACGGCCACCGCCACCTCCTCGCCCAGGCGCTCGTGGGGCACGCCGAACACGGCCGCCTCGTGCACCGCCGGGTGCTCGTAGACGGCCGCCTCCACCTCAGCGCACGACACGTTCTCGCCGGCCCGGAGGACCAGGTCCTTGGCCCGGTCCTCCACGTAGACGAAGCCCTCGGCGTCCAGGCGGCCGACGTCGCCGCTGCGGAGCCACCCGTCGACGATGGCCTCGGCGGTGGCGTCGGGTCGGTTCCAGTAGCCCCGGATGAGGTGGGGGCCCTTGAACCAGATCTCGCCCTGCTCCCCCACCGGCACGGGACGGCTCTCGGGGTCGCGCACCTCGATGTCCAGGATGGGCGTGCCCCGGCCGGTGCTGGTGGGGTGGGTGACGTAGTCCTGGCCCGAGTTCTGGGGGCCGTAGGCGTTGGTCTCGGTCATGCCGTAGCCGATGGAGGGCCGGCCCCGGCGGAACCCGGCCTCGACCCGGGCCACCAGGGTCGGCGGCGCCGGGGCCCCGCCGCCCCCCACGCTGACGAGGCTCGAGGTGTCGTGCTCGGCGAAGCGGGGCGACTCCAGCAGGTCCCACGACTGGGTGGGCACGCCCACGAAGTTGGTCACCCGCTCGCGCTCGATGAGTTCCAGGGCCCTCTCGGCCGACCACTTGCGCATCATCACCAGCGGCACGCCGGCCGCCGCGCACGACAGCAACACGGCCACGCAGCCGGTGACGTGGAACAGGGGCACGACCAGGATGAACACCGGCGGCTGGGCCGCCGCCACCGCGGCCTCGTCGGGCCGGCGCAGGCGCTGCACGGCGGCCCGGCAGGCGAAGCCCATGAGGGCCTGGGTGATGGCCCGGTGGGTGGACACCGCCCCCTTGGGCCGGCCGGTGGTGCCGGAGGTGTAGAGGATGGTGGCGTCGTCGCCGGGGTCGACCTCGACGCTGGGCAGCTCGGCGCCACCGATGACCACGTCCTGCCACCGGTCGGTGCCGGCCGGGGCGGGGCCGTCGGGGAGGCGCACGCCGATGGTGGCGATGGCCAGCCGGGCGCACGCCTCGCGGGTCGCCTCCACCCGCTCGGGGTCGGCCACCAGCACCGTGGCCCCGCTGTCCTCCAGGCCGAAGGCCAGCTCGTCGGGCGTCCACCACCCGTTGAGCGACACCGACACCGCGCCCACCGCGGTCACGGCCGCGAAGGTGACGACCCACTCGGGCAGGTTGCGCATGGCGATGGCCACGCGGTCGCCCCGGCGCACGCCGTACCGGCCGACCAGGGCGACGCCCAGGGCGGCCACCTCGTCGGCCACCTCGGCGAAGCTGCGCCGCTCGTCCTCGTAGACCAGGAACAGGTCGTCGCCCCGGGCCGGCCACGAGGCCACGATGTGGCGCAGGGTCGGCGGGGCGTGCCGGAACACGGTGACGTCGACGCCGGCGACCGTGGCCGGGACCGTCTCGAACCGCTGCCCGGGGGCGGTCACCGCCGCCACCGCCTCGTCCCACGACACGGTCACCGCCTGCCGCCCCTCCACCTGCCCTTGCTCTGCATCGGCTGCACCCTGCCACGCCGGGGACGGCCGTGGGCGGCATCGGCTGCCGGAGCGGTGCGGGACCCGACCGGAGGGCCAGGATGGGTCGATCAGCCCATCGACCGACGCCTGCCCCGGCCGACGAGAGGAGGGTGATGGTTGACCGACGACCGACAGAGGCCGACGCCGCGCCGGACGGGTGGGGACCGCCCGATCCCGCCGCCGTGCTGGAGCAGCTGCCCGACCCGGTCATCGTGACCAACGCCGAGGGGCGCCTCACGTGGGCCAACCAGCGAGCCATCGAGGCCTTCGGCGTGGACGTGGCCGGCGGGCGCAACCGGTCAGTGGCCGACTTCCTCCACCCCGACGACGTGGTCACCGCCCTGGCCTCGGTGGAGTCGGTGCAGCTCAAGGCGGTGGGCACGCCCATCGAGGTCCGCATCCGGGACCGCAGCGGCTCGTGGGTCAAGTACGAGGCCCGGGGCTGGTCCGGCCTGCACGACCCCCACGTGCGGGGCATCGTGGCCGTGCTCCGCAAGGTCGACGACCGGGGCCGCTGGGACGTGACCGGCGGCGACGCCGGGCGCCTGGCCGCGGTGCTGGAGTGGTCGCCGGGGCTGACCATGCTGCTGGATCGCGGGGGCCGGGTGCTGGCCGTGAACCGGGCCTTCAGCTCCATCCTGGGCCGGGACGTGGAGTCGACCCTGGGCCGGCCGCTGCCCGAGCTGGTCGTCGACGAGCAGGCCGCCGAGGTGGCCGACGTCCTGGCCGCCATCGCCACCGAGGGCGGCAGCCGCTCCTTCGAGGCCACGCTCCTGTCCGGCGGGACCCGCCTGCCCACCCCGTTCGGGTTCACCGCCGTCAACCTGCTGGAGGACGCGGACGTCCACGCCATCGTGGTCAGCGGCATCGACATCGCCTCCCTGGTGGAGAGCCGGGCCGAGCTGGCCCACCGGGCCACCCACGACCCCCTGACCGGGCTGCCCAACCGGGTGCTGGTGCTGGAGCGCCTGGACCTGGTGCTGCGGGCCAGCGTGGGCACCACCGCCTGCGTGGGCCTCGTGTTCTGCGACATCGACGGCTTCAAGGCCATCAACGATGCCCACGGCCACGGCGTGGGCGACGACGTGCTGGTCGAGGTGGCCCGGCGGATCCACTCGGTGCTGCGCCGGGACGACACCGCCGGCCGCCTGGGCGGTGACGAGATGGTGGTCATCGCCCTGCGCGACACCGTGGAGGAGGTGGAGGACGTCGTCCGCCAGGTCACCCAGGTGGTGGCCGACCCCATCGAGACCTCGGCCGGGCCGGTGCGCCTGACCCTCTCGGCGGGCTCGGCCACGGCCCGCCACGGCGCCCGGGCCGACGACCTGCTCCGCCGGGCCGACGCCGCCATGTACGCCCACAAGCGCGCCCGCCACGACACCTGACCCGGGCGGGGCCGTCTGGTCGGCCCGTTCCGGCCGGTCGCCCGTTCCGCCGATCGCCCGTTCACCGATCGGTCGACGCCGGGGAGCGGTGGCAGGCTCGGGCCCGTGAAGATCCGCATCGGTGTCGGGCTCGGCACCCACACGCCCACCAACGACGCCGCCCGGTTCCTGCCGTACGTGGAACGGGTGGAGGCGTTGGGGTTCGACTCGCTGTGGCTGTCGGAGCGGCTCACCGGCGACGCCCCCGACCCGCTCATCGCCCTGGCCGTGGCGGCCGGCCGCACCACCCGGGTCAAGCTGGGGACCGGGGTGCTGGTGGTGCCGGGGCGCAACCCGGTGGTCCTGGCCAAGGAGCTGGCCTCGCTGGACCGACTGTCCGGCGGGCGGCTGCTGCCGGCCGTGGGCCTGGGGGCGCCGTCGCCGGCCGAGCACCGGGCCTTCGGGGTCACCCGGGGCGAGCGGTCGGCCTGGTTCGACGAGGCGGTGCCGCTGCTGCGCCGGCTGTGGTCCGAGGATGACGTGCACCACGACGGGGCCCGGTTCCGGGTCGAGGGCGTGACCCTGCGGCCCCGGCCGGTGCAGGACCCGATCGAGATGTGGCTGGGGGGGACGGCCCCGTCGGAGCTGCGACGCTGCGGGCGCCTGGGCGACGGGTGGCTGCCCTCGTTCTGCACGGTCGAGGACGTGGCCGAGGGGTGGCCGGTGGTGACGGCGGAGGCCGCGGCCCACGGGCGGGCCATCGACCCCGAGCACCTGGGTGCGCTGGTGGCCTACTCCCACGTCGGCGTGCCGGACCGGGTGCGGGCCCTGCTGGCGGCCCGCCGTCCCGACCTCGATCCCGCCGAGGTGGTGCCGGTCGGGCTGGACGCCCTGCGGGCCCGGCTGGAGGGCTTCATCGCCGTGGGCGCCTCCAAGTTCGTGGTGCTGCCCCTGGAGGAGCCGTCGGACTGGGACGCCGAGCTGGCCGACGTGGCCGCCGCCCTCCTCCCCCTGGAGACCTGACCTCTCCGAACCTTGGACGCCTGGCGCCGCATGGGGCGACCATCGGTCCAGAGCTCGATGTGTGGCGCCCTCGTGTCAGCCCCGGGCCGGGTCGTCGGCGAAGCGGGGGGTCCGCTTCTCCCGCCAGGCGGCGACACCTTCGGCGAAGTCGGGGCCGGTGGTCATCTCGTCGAGGAGGTCGTCGCTGCGGGCCACTGCGGTGCCCACGTCGCCGTGGAGGTCGGCGTAGAGCTGGGCCTTGGCGATGCGGAGCGAGGTGGGGGCCACCTCGGTGGCCAGCGTGTGGGCGTAGGCCTGGGCCTCGGCCAGGACGTGGTCGGGCGGGAGGACCCGGTTGACCAGGCCCATGGCCCGGGCCTCCTCGGCCAACACGACCCGGGACGACAGGAGCAGGTCGGCGGCGTGGCCGATGCCGACCAGGCGGGGCAGCACCCAGGACAGGCCGTACTCGGCGGGCAGGCCCAGCCGGGGGGCCGAGGTGGTGAGCTTGGCCCCCTCGGCCGCGAAGCGGAGGTCGCAGTAGCAGGCCAGCACCAGGCCGACGCCGGCGGCGGGGCCGTTGACGGCGGCGATGACCGGGACGGTGAGGCCGTAGTGCCAGGCGAAGGCGTGGTCGTACTCGGGGCGAACGCCGTGGCCCGGGGTGGCCATGTCCTCGGGCGTGCCGGGGTCGTAGCCCCCGGCGGCCACGTGGCCGGCCAGGGCGGTGGCGTCGGCCCCGGCGCAGAAGGCCCGGCCGGCGCCGGTGACCACCACGGCCCGAACCGCAGGGTCCCCGTCGGCCCGGGCCAGGCACCACCGGTACTCGGCGTGCATGCGTCCGGTCCAGGCGTTGAGCCGGTGGGGCCGGTCGAGGGTCACGGTGGCCACCCCGCCGTGCACCTCGTAGCGGACGACCTTCAGGTCCGAGAGCTCCATGGCGGGCATCCTGCCACCGTCCGCCCGTCGGGCCGCCGCCGTGTCGCTCGCCGCCTCAGGTGGCGTCGTACCGGCCGCCGAAGAACACCTGGGCTTCGGTGATCTGCCCGTCCCGCACGGTCTGGACCTCGACGTTGCGGTGGCGCTCGCCGGTGGTCAGCACGTACTCGTACATGACCACCACGTCGCCGTCCCCGGCCGCCGTCACCAGCAGGAGGTCCTGGCTGCGCAGCCGGTCGGCGGTGGGGAAGCACCGGTCGAAGAAGGCGTCGCGGTCGATGTGGTCGTCGTTGGGGCTGGTGAACACGAAGTCGGGGGCGATCAGGGCCTCGGATGCCGCCCGGTCCTGCCGGAGGTAGGCGTCGAAGCCGGCCCTGACGATCTCGACGTCCTCGTTGCCTGCCATGCCCACATCTTCGCTGCCCGCCGCCCCCCGGCGCTGCGGTCCCAGGTCGCGACGGGCGGGACCGGGCGCCGTAGTCTCGGCCTCCGGAGGTCCGAGCCCTGCGCTCCCCGCCCTCCTGCCCTCGTAGCTCAGGGGATAGAGCGTCGGTTTCCTAAACCGTGCGTCGGAGGTTCGAGTCCTCCCGGGGGCGCCGCCAGAAAACCCTATCTGACCTGGCCTTTCTTGTCACTCAACGGCACATCGGGGCGATGCCGCACGCGCCGTTCTGGCCGCGCGTTCGGGGACACCCGGCGCAGATCCGAGCGCGCCCCGAGCCGTCGTTCCGTCGCGAGGCAGCGGCCAACGTGCCAGGACAGATCACGTCAAAGCCGTAACTCGCGTGGGCCGGTATCGCAGGGCGACTGACCCCGACCGGAACTCATGGCGATCCACGAGCTCGAGCTGGATGCGCTCGCGCAGACCGGCGAGCAACGTCGGCCCGTGTCCGGCAAGGACCGGCTGCACAAGGAACTCGTACTCGTCGATCAGTCCCAGGTCCGCCAACGCCAGGGGGAGCGTCACGCCACCCACGAACAGGCCCTCGCCAGGCTCCTGCTTGAGTCGCTGAACCGCTTGCCCCAAGTCGCCTCGCACCAGTTCGGCATTCCAATCGACCCCGCTCAGCGTGCTCGACACGACGTACTTCTTCGCCCGGTCGATGGTCTCGGCGAACGGGATCTCCCACTCACCCATCCAGGCAGGCCACGTGCCCGTGGCCGGCTGCCGCCACGCCGACTCCATCATCTCGTAGGTCACCCGGCCGAACAGCAGGGCATCGGCTCGTTCCATCTCAGCGGTCCAGTAGCGCATCGACTCCTCGTCCGGGGGGAGCCCTGCCTCGTGATGGCAGCAGCCGTCGAGCGTGACGTTGATCGAGTATCGAAGTGGTCTCATCTCGTTGCTCTCCCTTGATGCGCGCCGCGCGTT